>JBNJGK010000155.1:0-5473 GCA_051747665.1 Bacteroidota bacterium
AAAATGTGATTTGTTGATTAGTAAGGTAAAATCTAATGAATTACAACAAATTACCATCAATTACAACATAATTACCACAAATGACAATCAATGACTACTTAATGACCACTTATTAAATATTCATTCATACATGCGAAACCCGGAATTCTTGACTGCCAACTTCACCTAAACACATACGCACTTAAACACGTAAACACAACATCCCCAACTTACAAACCTCATAACTCCCGCTCACTCTTCCCCTTCCGGCGGAATCTGCGCTTTGATTTCCAGCAGAAAATGCTTTAGGTTTTCCAGGGTCTTTACTACCTCAAATTCCTGTTCGGTTTGCCGGGTTTTTTTTCTTAGAATGTCTTTTGCTCCCTGAAGGGTGTAGCCTTTGCGCTTGACCAGGTTGTAGATTAGATGGAAATGGTCGATATCCTTTTTCGTAAAATAGCGGTTGCCCTTTTTGTTTTTATGTGGGTTGATGACATCAAACTCCTTTTCCCAGTAGCGTATTAGCGATTGGTTAACGTCAAACATGCCGGCTACCTCACCGATACTGTAAAAAAGCTTTTCTGTTGGTTTCTTTTGTGCCATGAGCTCAGGTTAATAAGTTCATAAGTTTTCAGGTTTGTAAGTTATTGATTTGATATTTAATGATTTAAATAGAATATGCATTTTCATAATATTCATATAAACAATACATCATATCATTTATTAAAAAATGAGCGCTTTTTAGTCCATCGATTGTGAAGGGCGTTTCGAAAGCTCAATCATGGTTTCGAACTGTTCCGGCGTGATATCATTAAAAAAGTAATAAATCGGATTTACGGCTTTGCCGTTTCGGCGCACTTCATAATGCAGGTGCGGCGCTGTGGATTTACCCGTATTTCCGATGGTTCCGATTAGCTGGCCTCGCTTAACCGTATCACCGCGCTTTATTTTAAACTCATGAAGATGAGCATATACGGTTTGGTAATTATATCCATGATCAATTACCAAACGATTTCCATATCCGCGATGTGAGTTTTTGATGGATTTAACTACGCCATCTCCTGGCGAATATATCGGGGTGCCAATAGGAGCGGAAAAATCGATTCCTTCATGAAACTTACGAACCTTGTAAAACGGGTCGGTACGGTGGCCGTAATAGGAGGATATTCTTTTGAGGTTTTTGTTGCTAACCGGCTGTATGGCAGGAAGAGAGGCAAGCATTTTTTCTTTATTTTTCGCCATCTCAAACACTTCATCAAACGATTTGCTTTGAATATACAGCTTATTGGCCAGCTTATCCACTTCGCGTGTGGTTTCAATGATCAATTCTGAGTTTTTATATCCTTCCAGCCTTGCATAACGGTCGGTTCCGCCTATTCCGCCTTGCCTGACTTGTGGGCCGATAGGCTCGGCTTCAAAAATCACACGATAAATGTCATCATCCCGCTCAGCTAAGTCTTGCGCCACGACTTCAAGCTGGTTTATGCGGTCGCTTAAAATCTCAAATTGCAATTGATATTGAGATAGTTCTCTTTGAAGAATCTTTTCTTTTGGCGATTCAAAAAAGGTGTAGGCCAACGCCAACACAACGGTGGCGAAAAATATTCCGGATGCCAGATAAGAGAGAATTTTAAATACGGTATCTTTTACACTGCTTTTTTGCCTGACGATTTCTAGCGATTCAGTGTCTATTCTGTAATTTTGTTTACCCATTAATATTTAGCTCTTTATAAAGAAAGTTCCTCCATGTTTCCGCAAATGTAACGAAATAAACTAAATTTGCAATCTTTGAAATCACAAAGAAATGAACCATTAATTGTTGATAAAATTCTGTTGCATGAAGTCTTACGAAATACGCCAAACCTTTTTTGATTTTTTTAAGGATAAAGGACATAAAATTGTTCCTTCCGCACCGATGGTTGTGAAGGATGATCCTACACTGATGTTTACCAATGCAGGTATGAACCAGTTTAAGGATGTTTTTCTGGGAAACAATCCTGCTCCGGCCGCGCGGGTGGCTGATACCCAGAAGTGCCTCAGGGTCTCCGGTAAGCACAATGATTTGGAGGAAGTAGGCCATGACACCTATCACCATACGATGTTTGAGATGCTCGGAAACTGGTCTTTTGGTGATTATTTCAAGAAAGAAGCGATTGAATATGCCTGGGAATTGCTGACGGACAGATATGGCATTTCGCCGGAAAGGCTTTATGTAACTGTATTCGGTGGTGATAAACAGGATAATATGCCTATGGACCAGGAGGCTTATGATTATTGGAAAAAAATCGTGCCGGAGCATCGTATTTTGTCAGGTTCAAAAAAGGATAATTTCTGGGAGATGGGCGATACCGGTCCTTGTGGGCCTTGCTCGGAAATTCATATTGACCTCAGAACGAAATCAGACAGAGAAAAGATACCGGGTAAGGATTTGGTTAATCAGGACCATCCGGAAGTAGTGGAGATTTGGAACCTGGTTTTTATTGAATTTAACCGGACTACCGATGGCAAGCTGCACGCGCTACCGCAAAAACATGTAGATACTGGAATGGGGTTTGAAAGACTCTGCATGGCGCTTCAGGACAAGAAATCAAATTATGATACGGATGTTTTTCAGCCGCTTATTCGCCAATTAGAAACCATCAGTCAGAAAACTTATCAGGATGGCGATGACGTTGCTATTGCTATGCGCGTGATTTCGGACCACATACGTGCGGTGAGTTTTGCTGTTGCTGACGGGCAACTGCCCTCTAATAATAAAGCCGGGTATGTGATTCGAAGAATATTAAGGCGTGCCATACGATACGGGTTTACGTTTTTGAATCTCAAAGAACCCTTCATGTATAAACTGCTTCCTGTGTTGGTAAACCAGATGGGAGAACCATTCCCGGAGTTGGTAAAGCAACAGGAGCTAATCAGCAAGGTAATTTTTGAAGAAGAGCAAGCTTTTCTGAAAACCCTTGAAACGGGTATCCAGATGCTGGATAAGGTAATTGCCAAAGCGCGCAAACAAAATCAGGATACGATAGATGGAAAGTTGGCTTTTGAGCTTTATGATACATACGGTTTTCCACTTGATTTAACTGAGCTGATACTGAAAGAGCAACACTTAAAGATAGACCGCAAAGGTTTTGATGATCAAATGGCGAGTCAAAAAAAGCGTTCGCGCAAAGCTTCTGAAACCAAAACCGGCGATTGGACGGTGCTAAAACAAGCCGATGCTACGGTTTTTACCGGATATGACGAGCTGGAAACTAAAGTGCAAATTGCTCGTTATCGTCCGCTGGAAGTAAAAGGCAAGACGCAATACCAGGCTGTATTTGACCGCACTCCGTTTTATGCTGAATCCGGCGGACAGGTTGGCGATACGGGCTACCTGGAAGATGAAAACGGAAACCGTACTTCGGTTATCGACACGAAAAAAGAAAACAACCTGAGCGTGCATATTCTGGATAAACTCCCCGAAAATCCCGAAGCCACCTTTAAAGCGGTGGTTTCTTCACGCATCCGCACGCTTACGGCTAACAACCATACAGCCACGCACTTGCTTCATCATGCTTTGCGCGAAGTGCTTGGCGAACATGTAGAGCAAAAAGGTTCATTAGTGCGGCATGATCACCTGAGGTTTGATTTTTCGCACTTTAGCAGGATGACAGAAGAAGAAATCAAAGAAGTAGAAATACGCGTCAACCGTAAAATACGGCAAAACACAGGCCGGGAAGAAAAACGGGAGATGCCTTTGGAGAAGGCCAAGGCTATGGGTGCTATTTCTTTGTTTGGTGAGAAGTATGAAGATAAAGTGCGTGTAATCAGGTTTGGCGATAGCGTAGAGCTTTGTGGCGGCACGCATGTGGAAGCTACCGGGCAGATCGGGCTTTTTAAGATTCGGTCTGAAAGCGCGATTGCAGCGGGAATAAGGAGAATTGAGGCGGTTACGGCTGATGAAGCCGAGAAGTATATCGACCAAAAACTGGATCAACTCAAAACCATCACAGCCTTTTTCAAAAACACCAAAAACGTTGTAAAAAGTGTTGAACAAACGCTGGAGGAAAATAAAAAACTGCAAAAGGAAATTGAAAGGCTGAATAAGGCGCAGGCCAATATGGCTAAAGATGAGCTCAAAAAGGATATCATCAGGGTTAACGGCGTTAATTTCCTGGCCAAAAAAGTAAAGATGGATATGAATGCAGTCAAAGACCTGGCTTTCGGGCTACTGAAAGAAGTGGATGATCTTACGCTGGTGTTGGCAATCGCTTCGGGAAACAAGGCAAACCTTACCGTAGCACTGTCAGAAAATCTGGTCACTGAGAAAAAACTGCATGCGGGAAACATGATCAAAGAACTGGCTAAAGAAATTGGCGGGGGTGGAGGAGGACAACCCCATTTTGCCAGCGCCGGAGGTAAAAATCCTGATGGAATTCAGGCTGCACTTGACAAAGCAAGAAATATGATTTCTGATCTTTCATAGGAAAACTTTTATGTCGTATGTTTGTTTAACGTAAACAAACAAACTTAAAACAAACATGCTTGGATATTCTATTAAAGACCTTGAGCGACTTTCAGGGGTTAAAGCACACACCATCCGGATTTGGGAAAAGCGTTATGAAATCATCAAACCCAAAAGAACCGATACCAATATCCGGTTATATGATGATGAAGATTTAAAGCGGATTCTGAATATTGCCATTCTTAAAGACCATGGCTATAAAATTTCAGCCATTGCCTCTTTAACTGACGAGCAGCTTGCAGAGCAGGTTTTAAATTTTGCTTCCAATCCCAAGCATCATAATACCCAGGTCAACAACCTTATCCTGTCCATGATTGAACTTGATGACCGTAAGTTTGATAAAATCCTGACCAATTCCACCGTAAAAATCGGATTTGAAGAAACCATTCTTTATGTTATTTATCCCTTTTTGGAAAAAATCGGAATTTTATGGCAAATAGGAAGCATTAATGCAGCGCAGGAACATTTTGTTACCAACCTGCTTCGCCAGAAGCTTATAGTGGCTATAGACGGCCAGTTGCCAGGAACAAGCACTGAAGCTAAGCGGTTTTTGCTTTTCCTTCCTGAAAAAGAATATCATGAAATAGGTTTGTTGTTTTATGCTTACCTGGTAAGAAAAAACGGACATAAGATCATCTATCTTGGGCAATCCGTGCCTTTTGATGATGTTATTGAAATCAGCAAGCTAAAAAAGCCTCATGCTATTGTCACATCAATTACAGCAGCACTTGACGATAACATGATGGAAACATTCCTGAGTGATATGGAATACAATTTTCCAAAACAAGAAGTTTACCTTACCGGGATGCAGGCCAAAACGTGCAAGCGAACGCTACCATCTAATTTTCACATCGTGAATGACGTGCTTGAATTTAAGAAATTAGCCTTTGAACAGAAGTAACAATCTGTTATCAATACTGACTTTCGGTTACTTGGTTGCAGTTGATTTATGGCTTTTATGGTAATTGCTTGTCATTTAATAGTCATTTA
>JBNJGK010000156.1:0-2405 GCA_051747665.1 Bacteroidota bacterium
TACGTTTTCTGCATTTGCCGCATTCCAGGCAAGTACGATTTCACCGTTTTGAATTCTCGTTTCAGCACCTGCTAAAGGTGTATTGACGTCAGAAACCGCAACTGCACTTTCAGGGAAGCGAACGACTATTCCGGCTCCGGTAAGTGTCATGTCACTTGCAGCCGTTACCGTAAGGCTTGTTGCTTCCCGGGGTATAATGTTATGCGGTGTGTAAACGGCTTCCGTCATGCGGCGATCGCGTTGTCCGGGCTCCCATGTACCTGCAACGTCACCTGCTGACGTTCCATAATTATCATCACCACCTCCATCTCCTCCTTCTTTTGCGCCAACGCTGTGTTGAATGTCTTCAAAAACCCAGTCTCCTGCCGGGAAAGGTTGGCCGGTAAGGAAGTGCAATATAACCAACCCATGGTCGTTCCAGGTTACTTCTCCGTCTGCGTCCACATCGGCTGCGATGTATTCCATGCCTTCCAGTTCATGTACACCTATCAGGTGCAGCATAATCATAACGGCATCCTGCATGGTAGCCCCGCCGGCTTCTGCATCATAAGACGCCTCAATATAGTAATCGCCGATTTCGAGGTCTTCAAATAAGTATTCGCCGGCATCGTTGGTAAACTTAGTGGCTACATGTTCGCCATCCGCGTCAAATAACTGTAATTCAACCTCCGGTAAAGGGGCTCCGTCTTCATTGTGGTATAACATCGTACCGGAAATATCTCCTTGAGCAAATGTTGTTAAAAATGCTACAGAAATAATAATGGTTAAAAAAGTTTTAAGTGTTTTCATAATTCTATACTTTTTGCTTTATTTAATGTTTGTCTATATATATATCTGAAAAAATCAAAAAGGTTATACGATTTTCGTGAAATTTATAAAAAAAGTTGAAATAATTTAGAATTAATATAAATAAAAGGCAAAAAAGCACTTTTTTTTAAAAATTTGGGCAAAAACGTATAACCTTTTTAAAAAATCAGGATATAATAGTAGAGAAAAATAAATTAATGATGAATCAAATTTCGGATGAAGCAATTTTGGAAGGGATAAAACTGAAAAGTCAGTTTATCGTTTCATATTTATACGAGGAGCTTTTTCCGGGATTGCTCAAATTTATTATGGCAAACTCGGGTTCTGAAGAAGATGCAGAAGATATTTTTCAGGAGTCTTTAATTGTAGTCTATCAGAAAATGGCGCATCCGGAATTTGAATTGACCAGTTCTTTTAAAAGTTATTTTTACGGGGTAAGCAAGATGCTTTGGTTGCGCAGACTAAGCGATGTTTCGTCATCCGAAGAATCTCTGGATATCAATCAGATTTTTTCTTCAACGGAGATCGCTGAGGATGATGTGGCACGGGAACTGCAAATTGATACAGATATTCTGAAGCACGGATTGTATCAGAAATATTTTATGCAGTTAGGCTCAGAATGCCAGGAAATTTTAAAGCTGGCTATGAAAAAGGTTAGCGTGAAAGAAATTTCAGAAAAAACGGGGTTTACGCCCAATTATATTAAATCCCGTAGATCGGCATGCAGAAAGAAATTAATAAAGCAAATAAAAGAAGATCCGCAATACAAAAACTACTTAGAAAATGAAAAATAGTTACAAACAAAAACTTATTGACCACTACTTCAATAAGGGACTCACGGCTAAAGAAAAGCGTGATTTCGACAAGCTGATGGAAAGCGACCTTGAGTTTCGTGAGTATATCGGGTTTGAAGAAAGCATCCGTACAGCTATTGGCCAGGAAGATATTATAGATTTCAGGAGGAAAATATCCAATACCGTGCGCTCTAAACAGCGTAAAAATTTGATACAAAAATATACACATAAGTACTGGAAGTATGCGGCAACTATTGTTCTCTTTGCTGGAGTGAGCGTTTCAGCATTGTTTCTTATCAACAACCAAAACAATCCGGATCGTTTATTTAAGAAAGCGTTTAACTCAAGTAAAATCCATGTTTCCAGATCGCCTGTCAGCAGTGCCAGCAATGCTACTATTGTTGAAGCTATGCTGAATTATCATGAAGGGAATTACTATAATGCAATCGGATATTTTGAGCAGTTGCTTAAACAGCATCCTGATAATATTGCCGTTCGTTTTTACCTGGGAATATCGCAAATGGAGACCGAGAATTATGATGAAGCAACAGATGAGTTTCGGTATATCCTCAGTGATCAGGATAATTTATACATAGAGCATGCGGAATGGTATCTGAGCTTATGCTTTATGAAAGAAGACGAAATGGATAAAGCGATTAATCATCTAACTATTATATCGCAAAATCCACAAAATTACTACAGCGAAGATGCTGCTGAATTATTGAAAAAACTCAAATAGATATTCTAACCCCTCTGCTCCATTTTCAAAAGTCTGTCGTTAGTGCGGCAGACTTTTTTTATAGC
>JBNJGK010000156.1:2505-5473 GCA_051747665.1 Bacteroidota bacterium
TTATGAGACATTATCGCGCATCGCGAATGAAGAAGTTTTACTTTACGGATACAGAGTTTGATAACCTGATGAAAAACAGGATTTATCATGTTCTGCTTATCTCCAGCAATTATGATGCTTTTATTCTTGAGGATGACGGCCGCATTGACGAGCAGATTTTTAATGAGTATGTATCCCTGAACCTGAGGTACCCGCCGCAGTTTATTCAGGTTGACAGCGAGGAGAAAGCCTTCAGAGCCCTTGAAGACCAAAGTATCGACTTGATTATCACCATGCTTAGCGCCGAAGCTTCAGACACGTTTGCGCTTGCTTCGCGTCTTAAAACCCTTTATCCCGAAAAACCGATTGTAGTTTTAACTCCATTCTCGCGTAAAGTATCGATGCAACTGAAGAATGAGGACTTGAGCGCGATAGATTATGTTTTTTCATGGCTGGGCAATGCCGATATTTTGCTGGCTATCATAAAACTGATAGAAGACCGGATGAATGTGGAAAATGATGTGAAAGAAGGCGTGCAGGTTATTATTCTTGTGGAAGACTCTGTTCGCTTTTATTCCAGTTATCTACCCAATATTTACAAAATCATATTTAAGCAGTCTAAAGAGTTCATGACTGAGGGCCTGAATGAACATCAGCAAATGATGCGCATGCGCGGCAGGCCAAAAATTTTGCTGGCTACCAATTATGAGGATGCCATGAGCATGTATGAGCAATACCGGAAAAACCTCTTAGGCGTGATTTCCGATATGAGCTATAAGCATCATGGTGTTCGCGATGTGCATGCCGGATTGAAACTTTGTAAACGCATCAAGGAAGACGACAAGTATATGCCTCTGTTGCTTCAGTCTTCTGATGGCGCCAATGAAGAACTGGCTAAAGAGATCAGGGTTGGATTTCTGCACAAAAAGTCCAAAGAGCTTTCACGCGAGTTACGAGCATTTATTACAGAGTATTTTGCTTTTGGGGAGTTTGTTTTCAAGGATCCTAATACCGATAAGGAGGTTTCCCGCGCCAGCGATTTAAAAGAGTTGCAGGAAAAAATCTTCGAGGTGCCGGACGATAGCCTCAAATATCATGTAACCCGCAATCATATTTCTAAATGGTTAAATGCCCGGGCTTTGTTCCCGATAGCGCAATTATTCAAAGAGCTGTCTTATGAGGATTTTGATGATCTGGATGAAATCAGACGTTATATTTTTGATGCTATAGCCAGCTACCGGATGAACCGGGCACGTGGTATTATTGCTGAATTCAGGCGCGATCGCTTTGATGAGTACCTGTCGTTTACACGCATCGGAAACGGTTCTATAGGCGGGAAAGCACGTGGACTTGCCTTCCTCGACTCGGTGATAAAAAGGCACAGGGAGTTAGACAGTTTTGAAAATATCATCACCATGATTCCCAGAACCGTGGTTTTGTGTACGGATGTTTTTGATGAGTTCATGGAAGAGAATAAACTCTATAAAATTGCCTTGTCGGATATGGATGATGAGCGTATTCTTGAGCACTTCTTGAATGCACGCCTGCCATTTCGGATTCACGAGGATTTGTATACTTTTATTAATGTGGTTTCGAACCCGATAGCCGTCAGGTCGAGTAGTTTGCTGGAAGATAGCCATTATCAGCCGTTTGCCGGAATTTATTCTACGTATATGGTTCCCAATGTAAGCAATGACGAAAGACAGATGATCGAAATGCTGAGTAATGCTATAAAAAGTGTGTATGCTTCTGCTTTTTTCAAAGCCAGCAAATCGTATATGGAAGCTACGGCCAATGTTATCGATGAAGAAAAAATGGGAATCGTGATGCAGGAAGTTTGCGGGACGCAGTATGGCGATCGGTTTTATCCCACATTTTCAGGAGTAGCGCGATCTATCAATTTTTATCCGATTGAGGAGGAAAAGCCTTATGAGGGAATTGCCAATGTGGCAATGGGATTAGGGAAATATATTGTGGATGGTGGCCAGACACTTAGGTTCTCGCCGAAGTATCCAAAGAAAATTTTGCAATTGTCCGATCCGCAGATGGCTCTGAGTGAAACACAGCGCCATTTTTATGCATTAGATTTAAATCCTGACAGTTTTGTGGCTTCAACGGATGATAGCGCAAACCTCATTCAGTTGAGGATAAAACATGCAGAAAAGGATGGTTCGCTTAAATATCTGGCTTCTACCTTTGATTATAACAGCAATCAGCTCATAGATACGTTGCAGGATGGCGGCATGAAAGTAATTACTTTTGCTAAAATACTGAAATATAATGCGTTTCCTTTAGCTGACATTCTGCAGAAAGCGCTGGAAATCGGACAGCGCGAGATGAGCCTGCCGGTAGAGATTGAGTTTGCTGTGAACCTGGATACGCCCGAAGGCGTACCTGCTATATTTAACTTATTGCAAATAAGACCCATAGTAGATATAAAGGAATCTGTACGCGTAAATTTAGAAAATATTGATGCAAAAGATGCATTGATTATTTCAGATTCGGCTTTAGGGAACGGAGAAATTAAAGATGTGCAGGATGTAGTATACGTTAAACCCGATGCCTTCGATGCTTCCCGCACCAATGAGATGGCTGAGATTGTAGGTAAGCTTAATGAGCAAATGCTGAAAGAAGACCGGAATTATATTCTGGTTGGTCCCGGGCGCTGGGGCTCCAATGATCCGTGGCTGGGAATTCCGGTAAAATGGACTCAGATTTCGGCAGCCAGACTTATTGTTGAGTCCGGGTTAAAAAACTACAGGATCGATCCTTCGCAGGGGACCCACTTTTTTCAAAACCTGACTTCGTTTAGGGTAGGGTACTTTACCATAAATCCTTATCGGGATGAAGGATATTTTGATGTGGATTATCTTGATAGCCAGGAAGCGCTGTATGAAGATGAGTTTATCCGGCATATCCGGTTTCAAAACCCGATGAATATTCTGATTGACGGACGCGAGAGGAAAGGCCTGGTATTAAAAGATAAGGC
>JBNJGK010000157.1:0-5433 GCA_051747665.1 Bacteroidota bacterium
TTTTTATGTACGTAGAGTAATATATATCACTAAATTTAACTCCGTTTTTTTATCTAAGTTGTTTGCAGTATATATTTTTTATATATTTGAAGTCGAAATTAAACCAATTGTCTAACTAACAAATATTACAATTATGAAAAAAGTTTACCTACTTACTTTAATTCTGGGCATCAGCGTTGGCTTAATGGCTCAACACGCGCCCGTGAACTCAGAACTGTATGATCATTCAGTGGAAGTTGATGCGAGTGAAAAAATACATGATATGGGTTCAAATACAAGCTCGCATGTAATACCCTATTCACCAAGCCGCTTGAGTATTAATGAAACAGATATCGGACAATCTGTTTATGACCTTCAAAGTAATTCATCCGTTAACAATCGGTTCACTCGTTTCCAAGACGGATCGATGGCAGCCGTATGGACTATGGGGTTTGAATCACCGAGTTTTGCTGACCGTGGTACAGGATATAACTACTACGATGGGACAGAATGGGGCCCTATGCCCGAAGAGCGCATCGAAGATGAAAATGTTGGATGGCCGTACCATGCTCCTCTAGGAGAAAATGGCGAAATTGTAGTAGGCCATACACCTAACGGTTTAAAAATATCAAAACGCGACACCAAAGGTGCAGGCGACTGGGATTATGAAAACTTTATGGGACCAGATGGCGCTGAAGGCCTTACATGGCCAGAAGTAACTACTACAGGAGATAACAACGATGTTGTGCACCTTGTTGCTAATTCTTACGATCCATATGAAGGTCAAGAAACTGCATTACTTTATTCCCGTTCTACAGATGGTGGAGAAACATGGGTTGATGAAAACATCATCTTAGAAGGTATGGGAAGTGATTATTATACCGAAATCAACGCGGATGACTATATCTGGGCTTCTCGTGGTGATGTGGCTGCACTGGTTGTATCTTCTCCGTGGCATGATCTTTTCATCATGAAAACAGAAGATAATGGTGAAAACTGGGAAAAAATTGTTGCCTGGGAACACCCTTATCCGATGTTTGACTGGGAAGAAACAATTACTACTGATACCATCTGGGCACCCGACGGCTCAATGGGCGCTGACATCGATAGCGAAGGAAATGTGCATCTTTCATTTGGTTTAACAAGAGTAATTCATGAAGAGCCAGGAACAAGCTATAACTATTTCCCATTTACGGATGCTATAGTTTATTGGAATGAAAACATGGATCCTTTTGAGAATCCAGACAACCAACACTATGCACTTAAATATGAAAACCTTGAAGAAGATGTTACATTAGTAGCATGGACTCCGGATATGAACAATAACGGTGTATTAGACATTGAATCCACCGATGAAATCCTTCCATACAGAACACTTGGTATGGTTACCATGCCTACACTAAAAATAGATGAAGATGATGATGTAGCTTTGGTTTATACTGCACTTCACGAAGAATTATTTGGTGGGGAATTCTACTACAGGCACATTTTTGGACGCGAAAAAGTTGGATCAACATGGGGCGATATCGTTCATCTTACAAGTGGCGATATTCACATGTTTGATGAGTGTATATATCCTCAAATGGCCAATATTCTTCCCGATGATGAAAATATCTACCTGCATTATCAAAAAGATAACACACCTGGCTTAGCACTTGATGAAGACCATGACTGGGTTACAAACACCATAGTAGGAATGGAAGTTTCTATGGATGAATTCGGAACTATCAGTAACGAAAATGGCCTTTCCATAGACGAGAAGCACAAAGTTTCTCAGAACTTCCCCAACCCATTCAGCAGTACTTCTGAAGTTTCTGTAGAAGTAACCGAAGACGCACAACTGAGCATGGAAGTGGTGAATCTGGTAGGTCAAACCGTACAGCATGTTGATAAAGGATTTGTTAACGCAGGCACACACAGCCTCGAGATTAGCGGAACAAACCTTGAAACAGGCGTATATTTCTACAACGTGAATATCAATGATGAAACCATTACTAAGAAGATGATCATCAGATAATCATAATAACTTTTTATTGATTAAAAAAGCTGTCCTTTCGGGCAGCTTTTTTTATTTGTCAGAACAAAATAAACATCGACATAGAGTTTACATCCGGGCATTTTTCCCTTGCCATGTGTTTCGTTCTGCCATACGCTTTTCTATCAGATTCATCACTTGCGGCGTGCGCAAACCCCAGCGCGGCGATAGTGTGTACCGTGGCGGTGCTTCTCCTGAAAACCGCTCTACAATAAAATGCGGATTCAGTTCAGAAACCAAATCGATAATAAATTCAATATATTCTTCCAACTCAAAAAACCTGAATTGATCCGGATTATGCTGATATTCCTTCGCCATGGCGGTATTTTTCATGACCTGCAATTGATGGAATTTTATGGTATGTAAAGGCAATTGGTTGATCCATTTCACTTGCTCCAACATCATTTCCTTCGTTTCTCCCGGCAGGCCCAGCATAAAATGAGCGCCCGCATGAATTCCATGTGAGGCCGTCCTTTGAATTGCTTCCTTCGACTGAGCGAAGGTATGTCCGCGGTTTATGCGCTGCAAGGTTTCATCATAACATGATTCCACGCCATATTCTATCACCAGGTATTTTTCACGCGACAACTGCTTAAAATAGGCCAGCTTGTCATCATCCACCACATCCGGCCTTGTTCCGATTATAAGACCTTCTACTTCAGGAAACTGCAATGCCTGTTCATAGATTTGCTTTAATTCCGGTAAAGAAGCATAGGTATTGGAATAATTCTGAAAATAAGCCAGGAATCGCCGGGCGCCGTAGCGCTTTTTATGAAACGCAATTCCTTTACGGATTTGTTCTGAAACAGTATTTTCTTCAGTGCAGTATGAGGGGCTGAAAGCATCGTTATTGCAATAAGTACATCCACCCCGCGCTACTGCCCCGTCGCGGTTCGGGCAAGTAAATCCGGCGTTGACAGAGAGTTTCTGCAGCCGTTCGCCGAAATGCTTTTTAAAATAATTTGAATACGCATTAAACCGTCGCGCATGTCCCCAGGCAAATTGTTCCATGCCCGCAAAAATAGCAAAAGGAGGACACCCGGGGCATCCTCCTTTTTCAAAACCACTTCAAAACTCCCCTTATCGCGAAATAAGAATCGATTCGAGTTTATCGTACATCTGTGACACCTGTTCATCAGATTTATATGGATCTACATTGCTTTTAATTTGCTGCAAAGAAGCATCCATTTTTTCCATCGACTGTTCAAAACGCTGCATCCGCTGTTTGAATTCAGGCGATTGCTTTACGGATTCAAATTCAGATTCCGTCAGGTCCTTGTATTCAGCATCAATTGCCAGCACAGTTCCTCTTACATTCTTTATCTCCTGATTTAGATCACGCAACGTAGTGAAAGCTTCTTCAGCAGAAGAAACAGATTCTGATTTTTCTGCTACTTTCTCAATATTGTCACTGTATGATTCCAGGTTTGCTAAATGGTCAGCCGGAGCGTCACTGCCGCAACTGCTGAAAATCAGCAAACTTAAAAACAGGCTGCTTATATATAATATTCTGGTTTTCATCTTTCAATAATATTTTAGTTCAAATTAAGATTTTGTTTCCGTGGTTGTTGGTTTCGTAGCATTTTCCAGAATCCTCATAATCGAGAAGATAAAAATTCCGGAGAGTACGGTAAGCACAACCATCAAAAGGAAGAACTGCCAAATTTCGACAATATCCCATAGCTTTCCTACGAGTCCTGCCAGCAGGTTTCCGATAGCGGTTGCACCAAGCCAACCACCCTGTGCGAGTCCTAAGAACCTCGGTGGAGCCACCTTAGAGACAAAGGAAATTCCAATCGGACTCAGGAACAGCTCAGCCACGGTTAAGGTAAAGTAAGTCCCGATAAGCCAGTAAGGGCTCAAACCTGTTACAGACTGCAGTTTTAGCGCACCAATCATCAATACGATAAATCCCAGTCCGGTAACAAACATTCCTATCCCAATTTTCTTAGGCGAGGAAGGTTCTTTACCGCGTTTACGCAGCCAGATGAAAAAGCCAATAATCACCGGCGTGAGGAACACGATAAAAATCGGGTTAAACGACTGGAAAAGCTGTGGCTCAATTACCGGGTTCGGTTCAAATGTGCTGTGCACGTAGTATGCAATCGCTACGCCAGCTACAAATAATCCGGCTCCTATCAAACGCACTTTCTGAGCTGCCTTTCGGCGAAGCATAAAAATAAATCCGCCAATCGCGGCTAAAATGGGCAGGAATGAACGCAGGT
Source organism: Bacteroidota bacterium (assembly GCA_051747665.1). Lineage (GTDB taxonomy): Bacteria > Bacteroidota > Bacteroidia > Bacteroidales > JAIPAH01 > JAIPAH01. The sequence goes on from JBNJGK010000157.1 coordinate 4,240, forward strand.
CAAAGAACAAGTAATCAAATGTGCTTACTTGCGAAACCGTGTAGTCGCGCGCAAAAATCGTCATCGTAAACCCGTTCTGGTGGAATGCCATCCAGAAAAAGGCTACTGTGATAAAGATCAGACCAAGCGCAACCAGGCGCTTTTTCTCTTCTTCTTTAGAGAGTTTTACGGTTGTATCTTCTTTGCCTTCTCTGGCAGCTTGTTCTGCGGCTTGCTTGGCTGTTACATCGGCATATTTGTAGTGCTTTTTGAACGCTACAAACACAACCCAGGAGAACAGCATAGCCACGGCAGCCACACCAAATGCAGCGCTGTAGCCGGTAGAAAGATAGCTTGTATAGGTGTCAGCAAACTCGGTTATTCCACCGCCAAAGCCCATTTCCTGCTGATATTCAGCTATTTTATCGTTGTAATGCATTGCACCGCCAAAGCTGTTCTGCACCGTGCCGATAGTTTTGTCGAGGAAAGGATGCACGCTGTTGTGTAACGTAGAAAGATGCGGCATGCTGTTTTCATACACAAACTCTTTCATTTTCAGCACATAGTTCACTGCGCCTGTAGCGGCAAAGGGAGCGAAAAAAGCGCCGATGTTAATACCCATATAAAAAATATTGAAGGCATTATCACGCTGAGGCTGAAACCTGGGCTGATCGTAGAGTTTTCCAACCAGCGCCTGCAGGTTTCCTTTAAACAATCCCGTTCCCAGAGAAATCACAAAGAGCGATACTACTATCACAACCAGCTCATACTGCATCGTCAGCAATCCTTCCTCCAGGAAGCCTGGCGCTGTAAGAATGATCTTACCTAAAAATGCTATAAGAATACCCCATAAAATGGTTTTACCATACCCATAGCGGTCGGCGATTATACCTCCCAGAATGGGCAAAAAGTAGATTCCGAACAGAAACCCACCGTAGTAATCTCCTGCTTGTCCGGCTGAAAAGCCAAACTTTGCCTGCAGGTACAGCACAAAAATTGCCAACATGGTGTAGTAACTGAAACGTTCTCCCATATTGGCAAAAAATGCTACGAATAATCCTTTTGGATGTCCACTAAACATAATTGTTGTTTTAAGTTAATAATTGTATTTTCTCATCGATGTTATCAATTCTGTTTGTATTTGTTTTCAATGATTAACGACCTTCTGCGGCACTTTTATGAACGGAACGAAAGGTTCAATTTCCGCTGTTTTTC
>JBNJGK010000158.1:0-5415 GCA_051747665.1 Bacteroidota bacterium
TAAATAAATTATTACTATCAGAAAGATAAGGATTACTTATTCCATTGGAGACACGGTTTTCAATGGAATTTTTTTGTTATATCTTTGAGTTCAGTTTAGTAAGTTAGTAAGTTTTTAAGTTAGTAAGTTTCTAGGTTTGTTAGTTTATAGTTTGATAATCAATCACATAAATATAAAACACAATATTTTATAAAATTCAGAGATACAATGGATTATAAAATTTAATAAATAAGTGAGCGTTTTTTAGAAAAGGTTCATCTTTAAGAAAAGGAAATTCTATGGATTTAAAACTAAGTAACAGGCAATTTTTAGTAACCGGCGCTACCCGTGGATTTGGAGGCGCCGTAACAAGACTTCTCTTAGAAGAAGGCGCTGAAGTAATTGCAGTAGCCCGCAGTAATGATCCCCTGCAGGAATTAGTTGAGGAATATGGTTCGAAAATACATCCCGTTAAGGGAGACATTACTGAAGCAGAAACTATACACAAGGTTATTTCTGAAATAGATGCGGCTAAATTTGATGGCGCTGTAATCAATTCTGCCGGGCCTCCGGCAAAGCAAGTGATGGAAACTACTCTTGCTGACTGGGATGAAACCTACAGAAACCTCGTAAGATGGAAAATTGCATTAACGCAAATGCTTATACCCATTATGCAAAAAGCTGCTTACGGAAAGCTGGTTTTTATTGAAAGCATTTCTACCAAGCAGCCTGTAGAAAACCTGGTTTTAAGCAACGCAATGCGCCTCAGTGTGGTAGGATTTGTAAAAACGCTTTCCCAGGAATTGGCCGGCAGCGGAATTACGATGAATATTCTTGCACCGGGATATCATGATACGGAAGCGCTGCAGCGTATTTTTGATAAGAAAGCCAGTCAGCTTAACATTACAGCAGCAGAAGCCCGTAAAAAAATGATAGACCAAACGAAAATGGGATTGGGCGATCCGAAAGATATGGCCACATTAGCATTATGGCTTTTGTCACCCTGGTCAAAATATGTTACCGGACAAACATTCAGCCATGACGGTGCTGAAATGAAAGGTGTATTTGGTTAAATCCAAAACAAAATTACATGATAACACCACCATACCTGAAAACAGGAGATAAGGTAGCCATCGTAGCTCCTGCAAAAAAAATACCTGCTGAGCGTATAGAAAATGCCGTTCAGATTTTATCCGGTTGGGGATTGGAAGTGAGTACCGGAAAACATGTTTTGGGCTCACACAACTATTTTTCCGGAACCGATGAGCAGCGGGCTGCTGACATGCAGGAGGCGCTTGACGATGAATCTGTGAAAGCCGTTTTCTGTGCACGGGGAGGATACGGAACGGTTAGAATCATAGACAAGCTAAATTTTAATCGCTTTAAAGAATCTCCGAAATGGATTATCGGCTATAGTGATATTACTGTTTTGCACAGCCATATCAATGAAACACTGCAGATCGAAACGCTGCATGCTCCCATGCCACTCGATTATCCCGCAACAGACCAAGACCGGAATCCCGGCTTGCTTTCTTTAAAAAAGGCATTGTTTGGCGAACCGCTTTTTTATGAAGTGAAACAAAGGGAATTAAACACAAAAGGGGATGCCCAGGGATTTTTAACCGGTGGAAACCTTAGTGTTATTTTGAGTTTGCCTGGCAGTCCGTCAGAACCCGATTTTCAGGACAAAATCCTTTTTATTGAAGATGTAGGGGAGAGCATGTACCAGCTCGACAGAATGATGATAACATTAAAGCGCGCCGGAAAACTGGCCAAACTGAAAGGGTTGATTGTAGGTCACTTAACTGATTTTAAAGACAATCAAAATACCTATGCCTTTAATAAAACACCGGAACAAATAATTTCAGATGCAGTTACAGAGTATGAGTATCCGGTTTGTTTTGGTTTCCCGGCAGGACACGAAAAAAACAGTGTTTCCTTAATTATGGGTCGCCAAGTGTACCTTAACGTTTCAGCAGATAAATCTTTTGTTGAATTTGCTGAGCAGAACACACAAAAAATGAAAAAGGGTGTGGCTAAGCGTATTTTAATATCAGCAATTAGTCTAACGGCTTTATTTTTAGCACTCTATTTTTTATATTCGTTTATCATCAATTTCTTTTCATAGAATCATGAATTATGGCACAACATAACGACATCGGCGAAATAGGGGAGGGGCTGGCACGCGATTATCTGAAAAACAAAGGATATCAAATCCGTGAAATGAACTATCAGGTTTCAAAAAATGAAATAGATATTATTGCAGAAGACCATGAATACCTCATTTTTGTGGAGGTAAAAACCCGCACTACCAATTATTGGGGCGAGCCCGAACTTTTTGTGAACCGCCAGAAACAAAGATTTTTGGTAAAAGCAGCAAATGTATACATACAAAAAACGGACTCCGATAAAGAAGCCCGTTTTGATATTGTAGCTGTGTTATTGTCGGGAGGGAAACATAAAATCCATCATATTGAAGACGCATTTTATCCGCTCCTTTAATTTCATGAATGAAATATCAATAATGGAATATCTACATTTTGAAGCAGTTCTCTTGTCATGCTTGGATTAAACAGCTTTGTGAAAAAATTTCTTTTTCGTGTTGTGGTAGATAAAATATGAATGTCATTTTCATCAATAAACCGGGTTATTCCGTCAATTAAATCTTTTGATTTGATCATTTTGCATTTCACATCCGGAGTTTCCAGTTCAGCAAAATAGTTTTTAAGGCCTTTCATTTTCACCTCATCCCAATAATCGTCATTTTCAGTTTCAACATGAACACAGTGGATGTGCATGTTAAAAGGCTTTATCAGGTTTGTCAGGTTACTGATGGCTTTAAAGTCAGAATTATCAAAATTGGTAGCATAAGCAATGTTATTGATGTTTTCAATGCCTCTGAAAGTGGCTTCTTCAGGTACAGCCAATACAGGTCTTTCAATTTTGTTGATAACATAAGAAGCAACGCTTCCCAGAAGGATGCTTTCTGATTCTCCTTTGCCTTTATGCCCCATAATAAGCATGGCCGGATCATAATTTTTACACTCATCCAAAATAACGGCCTCCGGCGGACCATTCACCAACCGGCTGTCGATATTCACATGTTTATATTGTTTTTCTTTTTTGATTTTTTCAAGCCTTGTAACAAGCTTGTTCATATCATAAGAAGCATTTTTATAAATGTCTCTGATATATTTTTCAATATTCAGGTTCATATTGTAGCCTTCGCCAAAATGGGCTGTATCCATAGCCGGGCTGTAATATACGTGAAGCAAGCGGACTTCAGCCTTTAATGTGTTTGCTATACCCAGCGCGTAATTGCAGGCATTAACAGAGTGTTCTGAAAAATCTACCGGAACCAGAATGCGGCGCACGGCTTTGAGCCTGTCTACAGTTTTCTTTTTTTCTTCTCCGGTTTTATGACGCATCTCTTCGATGATTTCCAAGGCCCTGTTTTTGTCTTCTTCACGGATTTTGATGCGCACACCCGCAGCAACATCAGATTGCACCAGGTTAACATTGGTTAAAAAGCACGATATACCTTCTGCTTCCAGGCGGCCTTGTATCAGTTGTGCACGACTGTATGTCTCTTCTGCTATTGTTATGATTTTGTTTTCCATAATAGTCCTCCTTTTTCGCCAAAAAATACATAATATTTTTGAATAAGTCAACTTTTTACAGTTAAAAAATATGATAAGAACAATGACAAAAAATGGATTTATAGTTTATTCATTATGAGCTAATTCTATTTGTATATTTGCAGCCCAATTTTAAAGATATATGGTTAAAAAGAATAGAAATACAGGAAAGCGAAGAAATCAAAAAGCAACGAAATACCTGAAAACCGCTAAAGGCAAGTCTCCGCAACGCCAAAAAAGGTCTGTAGCGGCGCAGGAAAAAGAGAAAAACAGGGCAGCTAAAAACATCGAGGACTCTGGTGGACTCATCAGGCTGAACAAATATATAGCTGATGCCGGAGTATGCTCACGGCGCGAGGCGGATAAACTCATAGAATCCGGCGCCATAAAGGTAAACGGAAAACCGGTTACGGAGCTGGGCACTAAAGTACAGGTAACAGACAAGGTGCAGTATGGCGACGAAACCCTGAATCGCGAGGCTTTGATGTATGTTTTGCTGAACAAGCCTAAAGATTATATCACCACTACGGATGATCCTCAGGAAAGAAGAACAGTGATGGAATTGGTGAAGAATGCATGCCGCGAGCGTATTTATCCCGTAGGCAGACTCGACAGGAACACTACAGGTTTGCTGCTGTTTACCAACGACGGAAAACTTTCGGAAAAACTAATGCATCCCAGCCATCAGATTAAAAAGCTGTATCATGCTGAATTAGATAAACCCCTCACAAAAAAAGACATGGTGGCGATTTCTGAAGGCGTAGAGCTTGATGATGCTAAAGTGGAAGTGGATGCCATTGCTTACGACTCTACTGTTGAGGATAAAAAACAGGTGGGTATACAGATTCATTCCGGTCAAAACCGCGTTGTAAGAAGAATATTTGAGAAATTTGGTTATGACGTTAAAAAATTAGACCGTGTAGTGTTTGGTCCTCTGACCAAAAAAGACCTGCCACGTGGAAAATGGCGCTACCTTTCCGATAAGGAAATTTTAATGTTGAAAAAGTTTTAATTTTGTAAGTGTTTAAAAAATCAAGAAAATATGGCAAGTAAAAGACAATTGAAAAAAGATGTAGACCAGGTTATTTATGAAATTGTTTCGGAATGTTATTCCTTTATGGATATCTATCCGAAAAGCGATCATGAAAAAGCCTATGATTTGGCTGATAAAGCGCTTGATCTGCAAGATGAAACCATCACCAAAATCAATCAAATCGATAAAAATCTTTCTACAAAAGAAACCAAACAGCACTTTTCTGAATTAAGAAAAGATTTTATTCAAAGAGCCGAAGAACTCTTTAAAGAGGTAGATGCCCTTTTTGAGGAAAAAGAGAAACAGGAGGCATAGATTAATCTGGTTTCTATTAAAACCAATAAACCATGAAAAACAGGATTACAGAGCTAAAATGGGCTGTAGTATTTTTTGCAACGGCCTTGTTGTGGATGTTTTTGGAGCGCCTTGCAGGACTCCACAGCACCCATATCGATAAGCATATGATTTATACGAACCTGTTTGCTATTCCTGCTATCGTGGTTTATGTTTTTGCTTTGCTCGACAAAAGAAAAAGAGACTACGGAGGGCAGATGAGCTATAAACAAAGCTTCATCAGTGGATTAATCATCACGCTTATCGTAACAATCCTCAACCCGCTGACACAATACCTTATTTCTACCGTTATCACACCAGATTTTTTCAGAAACGCAATAAAACATGCCGTCAATGCCGGAGAAATGACCCGCAGCGAAGCCGGGAGTTATTACACATTGAAAAATTATATCATTCAGGGTTTTATCGGAA
>JBNJGK010000159.1:0-5328 GCA_051747665.1 Bacteroidota bacterium
ATTGTAATTTGACTTTTCGTATTTGTTATTTTAAGTTTACATTTGCTCTTAACTTGTTGGGCAGAAACTAATTAGTGTACAATACATATTTAGCTTAGTTTACAAATCAAACCATGCTTTTACATACCCGGTTTTGTCTTTAGGTTCGGTATGATGATAAAACTCGTTCGTATGTTTGTTGTATACATAATGTTTTTTCAGGTCTTTGTGTTCGCGGGCAACTACTTCTATACCATGCAGTAACTGCTCCAGTTCATCATCAGTCATTGTAGGATGCAGGGAAGCCCTAATCCATCCGGGTTTTTTAGAGAGGTCTCCGGTATTAATGAGCTGTGTGATTTGATGCGAGTCTTCATAAGTAACGCCCAGCAGGTAATGCCCGTAGGTTCCTGCGCAAGCACATCCGCCGCGGGTCTGTATCCCGAAAAGGTCATTCAGTAGTTTTACTCCCAGGTTATAATGCAAATCATCAATATAAAAGGAGATAACACCGAGACGATGATGCATGTTATCCGCCAGGATATTTAAACCCTCAATTTTGTGGAGCCGATCAAAAGCCTTTGCCAGGATTTCATCTTCTCTTTTCCGGATTGCTTCCGGGTTCATGCGGTCTTTTAGTGTTACGGCCAGCGAGGTGCGTATGGCTTGTAAAAACCCCGGTGTTCCGCCATCTTCTCGGGCTTCAATATCATCAATGTACTTATATTCACCCCAGGGGTTTGTCCAGTCTACCGTGCCTCCTCCCGGATGATCGGGTACAGGGTTTTTATAAATGTTGGAATCGAAAATCATGACGCCGGAAGTTCCCGGCCCGCCTAAAAATTTATGCGGAGAAAAGAAAATGGCATCCAGTTTTTCCATTTCATCACCGGGATGCATATTGATATCAACATAAGGTGCGGAAGCGGCAAAATCCACAAAACACAATCCATTAGCCTCGTGCATTATTCTTGCCATCTGATGATATGGTGTTTCGATACCTGTTACGTTTGATGCTGCTGTAAAGGAGCCTATTTTGAGTTTGCGGTCTTTGTATTTTTTGAGTTTGGTTTTCAGGTCGTTCAAATCTACCAGCAGGTCTTTATCTGGTTGAATTACTTCTACATCAGCAATGGTTTCATACCAGGATGTTTGATTGGAATGGTGTTCCATATGAGTGATGAAGATAACCGGCTTTTCACTTTTTTGGAGGCAATCTTTTTTCCCGATAATGCCACAGGATTTCAGTCCCAAAATGCGCTGCATCTTGTTGATTACTGCCGTCATGCCATATCCGGCAAACAGGATGACGTCATTTTTTCCTGCGTTTACATGGTTTTTGATAATTTGCTGAGCATGATGATAAGCGTTCGTCATAAGCGTTCCTGTAACGCTTGTTTCGGTATGCGTATTTCCTATGAAAGGTCCGAAGGTGTTTTGTATTTTTTCCTCGATGGGGCGATATAGTCGTCCACTGGCAATCCAGTCAGCATAAATCAGCGGTTTTTCTCCGAAAGGGGTTTCAATGGTTTGGTTAAACCCGATGATGTTTTTCCTGAACGGTCCGAAGTGATTCTCCATAGCTGTTATTTTGCCTTTTCGCATTCCTTTGCGAAAAAAAGTTTGGCTGCAAAATAACAAAATATTTACTAATCTCCTTTGGAAATATCCAGACCGTTGATAGATATGCCTCCACCCTGAGTATATACGGAAATCCAGTTGTTTTCATTCTCACGCCAGCTTCGGCGGTCAGTAAGGTTAAATACAAACTGGCGTGCTTCTCCCTCCGGGACATTAGAAATCACTACACCTCCGTGTCTTTGATCGCCAGAACCATAATTCAGAAAGATTTTCGCGCTGCCTCCGGTTCTGCTGGCTGTAAGCACAATAAAATTATTGCCACGATCGCGATAAGTGATAGGCTGGAAGTCAAACTTTTTTTCTGAGTTGCCTTCCAGAGCTACCGGCTGATTGACAATTTCGCGGAGAGAGTGTTCAGCCAGCCATTCTCGGATATCTGAGATCCGCTTCTGCGGATAGTCAGCATCCGGGTTGACAGAAGAAGCTTTTTCATATTTTTCAATAGCCTTACTAAAATCTTTATTGTCATAATGCTCGTCTGCTTCTTCTATAATGGCATTGTATTGAGCCAACATCTCCTGGCGAACTTTTTCCAGGATTTTCTGCGTTTCATCACGTTTTTGGAGTGCTTCTTCATTTTCTTCCTTCAACGCTAAAGCTTTTTCAAACTCATTGAGGGCTTTTTGATATTCCTCCTTTTCTAAGTAGTCATTGCCTTGCTCCATGGCCTTTTTAAAACTTTCCTCGCGTTGTTCGATTTGCGATTGGGCTTCTGTAATGCGTTTTTTCGCATAGCTATCGTTTTCTTTGATTTGCAAGGCATCTTCATAAAAGGCAATTGCATCTTCAAAACTCTGCTCGTCAAAGAGACTGTCGGCATTTGCTATGGAGCGTTTATACATTCTTTCTTCCTCGCGGATATTGGCCATCATATCCATGCTTTTGGAAATCTGGTCCGAGGGATAATCCCGTTCAGGTATAATATCCTGTGCTTCCTGGTAGGCAACAATCGCTTCCTGATAAGCCTCAGCATCGTAGAGGCTGTCGGCCACCCTTACCGTTTGCTCATATTCCTTTTCTAAGGCCTCCTGCTTATCCAAAATTTGGTCTATTTCCCTTATCTTTTCTTCAGTGATGTCGTTGTTTGGGATAAGCGCTTTGGCATCTTCATAATTTGATAACGCATTGTTGTATTCTTCGTCTTCATAGTAGCGGTTTGCTACGTTAATCAATGAATCAAAGCGGCGTTGATTGGTCTCTCTTTCAGATAAAATACGCTCTATTTTGGCGATTTGCTCTTGTGGATAAGTACTGTCAGCATACACTTCAGAGGCTTCCTTGTATTTGCTGCGCGCTTGCTGAAGGTTATCCTGGTCAAAAGACGTTTCTGCTGAAGAAATCAACTGATTGTACCTGGCAGTTTCTTCGTTTTCTGCTATACGCGCTTTGATTTCCTGAATTCTTTCCTTAGGATAATCTGCTTCAGGTTTCAGGTTTTGCGCCTCGCGATATGATGCAGTGGCATCCTGATAATTATTTTGATCGAACAAGCTGTCAGCAGAAGCAATGATGCTTTGGTATTGCTGTTCTTTTTCCTGTTGATTTGCCAGCATGTTATTGATTTCCCGTATTTTTTCATCAACATCTCCTTTTTCAGGGAATTGGGCTTTGGCTTCCCTGTAGCTGGCTAATGCCTCATTGAGTTTGTTTTCCCGGAACTGGTTTTCAGCTACTGCTGTTAAGGAGTCAAAGCGCTGCTGATTGGCTTCTTTTCCGGCTAAAATACGTTCAATTTTTGCAATTTGCTCCCGGGGATACGTGCTGTCAGAAAACTGCTGTGCTGCTTGTTCATAGGCTTGCTTTGCATCTGGGTAGTTTTCCTTTTCAAAAGCATCCTCGCCCTGACGAACCAATTCCTGATAGGTTTCCTTACGTTCTTCAGCTTTGGCAAGTTGATCTTCTATTTCATCTAACTTTTGTTGTGGATAGTCTTCATCAGGATTTATTTCCAGGGCTTTGCGGTATATCTTACGCGCTTCGTCGTAGTCTTTGATTCGCAGTGCCAGGTCGGCCTGCTCTATCAAAGCGAGGTATTCAGTGTTCAGCGGTTCAGGTTGATCCAGGTTTGGGTCTATTTTCCGGATCATGTTTACCGGATACGTCTCAGAAGGCTTAATCGTCAGGGCTTGACGGTACACTTCTTTGGCATCTGAAAACTGTTTAGCCATATACAAGCTGTCCGCAATTTCAATGCGCTCTTCATACTTTTGGGTCTTTTGTTTTTCTTCATCAAGCAAACCCCTGATTTCTTCAATTTTAGTTTTGGGGAGGTTTTTATCGGGTTTTATTAAGAGGGCTTCCTGAAATTGCAGCATGGCACGTTCATAGTTGCCATCTTCAAAATAGTTTTCGGCATTTTCTACATATTGCCTGTAGTCGCGGTCTCTTTCCTTTTGCTTTGAGATAAAATTCTTAACCTGCTTTACTTTCTTCAATGCCTCTACATTTCTGGGTTTTATCTCTAAAGCTTTCTGATAATGCTCCAATGCGGCTTCATATCTGAAGGCATTCATATGTGCATCAGCTTTTTCAACGGCTTCTTCAAAGGCTTTTTCTTCTTGCGGATCTTCGTAGAGTTTTTTGATTTCATCCAGTTTCATTTGCGGATAGCTGGCATCGGGATTGTGCTTCAGCGCTTCTCTAAATGCCTGGCGGGCTTCCGGGTATTTTTCTTCCCGCATCAGCTTTTGGCCTTGCTGCAGGCTGTTAGCGTATTTTTTTTCGGCTTCCTGCTTCAGTTGGCGGGCTTCCTCAATTTTGCCTTTGAGCTGTTCGTCATCAGGATTGGCCTGAAGCGCATTTTCAAAAATTTCAATTGCTTCAGAAAACCGGTTCTCACTGAGCAAAGAGTCAGCCTCGCTCAGGTTCTGCGCCTGTCCTGATGAGCTTATCATCAGCAAAACAGGAAGAAAGATTAGAGAAAAGAATTTAGAAAAAATACCCATTTTATGTCCCTGAAAATTAATTATCATATGAAACGAAAAAAAAGCGAAAAGATTATTTATGACTGCGAAATAACCCCATCCTGAATGGTAATTTTCCGGTCTGCCATATCTGCCAGTTGTTCGTTATGTGTAACCAGAATAAATGTTTGATGAAACTGATCCCTGAGCGTAAAAAACAATTTGTGCAGCTCAAGGGAATTTTTGGAATCCAGGTTTCCTGAGGGTTCATCAGCCAGGATGATATCCGGCTGGTTAATCAGCGCGCGGGCTACAGCCAGGCGTTGTTGCTCTCCGCCGGAGAGTTGTGCCGGCTTTTTGTTGGCTACTTCAGAAAGGCCTAAAAACCCTGCCAGCTCTGTGGCTTTATCTTCAATTTCTTTTGGATCACGCCCGGCAATAAAACCCGGGATGCAGATGTTTTCAATGCCTGTAAACTCAGGCAGCAAGTGATGAAACTGAAATATAAAACCAATGTGCTTGTTTCTGAATGCGGCAAGCTGGTTTGCTTTGAGTGCAGATACGTTTTGATTGTTGATAAGGATATTCCCCCGGTTGGGTTTATCCAAAGTACCTAAAATCTGCAATAATGTTGTTTTGCCTGCACCCGAAGCGCCTACGATAGAAATAATTTCTCCGGAAGATACTTCCAGATCCACTCCCTTTAAAACCTTAACATCCCCGAAAGATTTGTGTATATCCTGTGCCTGAACCATCTTAGTTTGGTTTACTGTTTTTCCGCTTGCAAATTTACCTAATTTATCGG
>JBNJGK010000160.1:0-5207 GCA_051747665.1 Bacteroidota bacterium
TGACCGGGATTTTATTGTCGAGGTAACGGATGGAATATTCGGGAAGGGAAAAAGTATCCATTTCCCGCATTTCAGGTTGTTTGGTTCTGTCTGGTGTAATATTCTGCATAGTGAAAAACTAACGTTTAATATTTGATTTCAGTTTAATAAGTTCGTAAGTTATTACTGTTAAATTCAATGTATTAATATAAAAATTTATTACTCATAAGCATCATTTATTCAGAGCAATATGCCATTCATTAAATCATTAAGACCCTTTAAAGCAGCCTCAAGATCAAAAGGTTATGCCTGATGTTTCGATAGATAATAAAGTACCGAAGATTGCTCAGGTTGCATATATTCTTGCGCAACATGCAGGATGTCTTCCGGCTTTATGCTTCGGTATTTTTTGGTTTCCTGATTGATGGCGGAAGCGTCACCAAGCAATTCAAAATAGCTGAGCAGGTAAGCTTTGTTAAAACCACTGATTTCCTGAAATTCGCTTAATGCCTCTATTTTGTTCTGTACTTTCGTCAGCTCATCAAGGCTCACTTCTTCATTCAGCAACTTGTCTACTTCTTCATCGATGGCTTTTTCCGCATCTTCCATTTTAACGCCGGCAGCCAGGTTTCCGGTTATAATCAGCATTCCTGCATCCATTTCGCCGGTAATGTAGGCATCGATCGTCGTAAATAGTTTGCGTTTTTTCAGCAGATTTTGATAGAGTCTTGAAGAATCGCCGTTAGCCAGGATATCTGTAATCAAATCGCAGGCATGATAACCCTTATGCATGCGCGGCGGCATTTTCCAGGCTTTGTAGATAGCGTGCGTGGGAATATCTTTCGTTACGGTTCTGGTTTTTTTCTCAGTTTGGGGTGGCTCTTGCGGTAACTCGGGAATCTGTGTTCCGGCATTGGGGATATCTGCAAACCACTTTTCTATCAGCGGTAAAACCGTGCCGGGATTGACATCCCCCGAAAGGGTAAGTATTGCATTATCAGGATTGTAAAAGCGGTTGTAAAAGGATTTTACATCATCCATTGTGGCGTTGGTGATGTGGCTGATTTCTTTTCCGATGGTTGGCCATTGGTATGGATGCACATCATAAGCCAGATCGCGGAGCAGCGCCAAAGTGTCGCCATAAGGCTGGTTGATATAGCGTTGGCGGAATTCTTCTGCAACTACGTTTTTTTGTACTTCAAGGCTTTTTTCACTGAAGGCCAAATCCAGCATGCGGTCTGATTCCAGCCAGAAAGCTGTTTCGATATTAGGCTTGGGGACATGGATAAAATAGTTGGTGATATCGGTATTGGTGAATGCATTGTTGTCGCCGCCTACTTTTTCGAGTGGCGTATCGAATTCGGGAATGTTTTTGGAGCCGCCGAACATCAGGTGCTCAAAAAGGTGAGCAAATCCGGTTTTATTCGGATTCTCAAAGCGCGATCCTACATTATACAATAAATTCAACGTGATAATCGGTGTGGTTTTATCCTGGTTTAAAATGATTTTCAGCCCGTTATTCAGTGTGGCCTTTTCGAATGATATCATAGGTGTGTTTTCGTTTGGCGGGCAAAATTACAAAGACTTATAGACTTACCCGAAAATATTGTTTATGTCAAGTTGATGAAGGAGAGAAAAGCTGAGATAAACCTTAAAACATAATCAAAGAATGACAGGCATCAATGCTTGTTTGAATCAAAAACAATATCTTTGAAAACAGAAAAATTCAAGAAAATGAGCAAGATTAAGGTAAAGAATTTCGGTCCGATTAAAGATGGTTTAAAAACCAACGATGGTTGGGTTGAAATTGATAAAGTAACAGTATTTATAGGAAACCAGGGAAGTGGGAAAAGTACAGTTGCCAAATTGTTCTCAACATTGTCATGGATAGAGAAATCAATAAACAGAGGAGATACAAATAAGGATAAAATCTCATTTGATGATTTTTTTGAATTTACTCAGTATCATAAAATTCATAATTATTTTAAGGATAACACCTTTATAGATTATATTGGAGATAAATATCAAATCACATATGACAGAAGAAATTATCATCCAATCATTAAAGCTATTGAAAAACATGATTATTTAGTTCCAAAGATAATGTATGTTCCAGCTGAAAGGAATTTGTTGTTTACAATCAGTGATGCCTATGATGTAAAAGGATTACCTGATAATTTATTTACGTTTGCTGAAGAATTAAAAAGAGCTCAAAAGTCCCTGAAAGGGATGAAAGTTGACTTACAAATCGGATCATACCAATATGAATACGATGAAAAAGATGATAGCTCATATATTGTTGGTGGAGATTATAAAATAGACCTTTTAGAAGCTTCAAGTGGGCTACAAGCTTTTACACCAATGTTTTTAGTATCAAGAGAGTTGTCCTCAGCGATCACCGGAAAAGAAGAAGCATTACGAAAAAACATGAGTGTGAAGCAATCTATACGAATGGATAATGAGATTGCAGAATTAATGTTAAACAAATCTATCCCTGAATCGGAAAAATCAAAAAAAATTGATGAAATCAGAGAAAAATATTACAATAAGTGTTTTATTAATATTGTTGAAGAACCTGAACTAAACTTGTTCCCTGGTTCACAATGGGAAATGTTAAAAAGTTTACTCAAATTTAATAACCTGAATTATGGAAATAAGCTGATAATGACTACTCATAGTCCATATATCATCAACTATCTAAGTGTTGTAATTCAGGCAGGATATTTAAAAGATATACCGAAATCAAAAACTTTAGATAATAAGCTGAACAACATAGTGCCTGTTGAATCGATTGTGAATGCTGATAATGTTACTATATATCAATTTGATGAAATTTCAGGGTCAATATCTAAGTTAGAAAAATATGAAGGCATACCTTCTGATAAGAACTATCTCAATGAATCTTTGGTTGAAGGAAATCATTTATTTGACTCATTGTTAGAAATAGAGCAAGAAGTATGAGTGTAGAATTTTTTAATACCCCATGCAGAGAATCCTCAAGAGATAATGAGATTTTTGGCATTTGTGATGATCAGGATGGCTCTAAAGCCTATACTGACATTGAGAATAGGGATAATTGGATAGCAACGGTTAGCAATAAAAACCGTAAAGAAATTGTTTTCACGGCAATAGACAATTGCCTTGATATTCATAAACTTGAAACTAAGGATCAAGAAAGTACATGCGATGGAATGCTGACTTTCACAGATAACATTTTTCTCGTTGAACTGAAAAAGCAGAGGACTGGCGGATGGCTATCTGATGCAATAAATCAGTTAAAAAATACAGTAAGGTTAATAGCAGAACATCATGATATTCAAGAATTTAAGTATAAGAAAGCTTATGCATGTAACAGAAGACATCCCAGGTTTAAACCTATTGAAAATGAGCTTTCTAAGAGATTTTTTAATGAAACCAATGGGTTCATAATTGATGTGAATTCGGATATAAATATAAAATGAGGATAGGTTAGTGGTTTGTTAAATAACTAATTACCATGTTGTTGAAGTAGTTATTTTGGTTCCTGATTTTATCTGGAAGTCTTTTTTCATAGCAAGGTTTGAGGTTCATAATTCCCAAGATTTTATATAACCATTTTAATCTGAAGAAACAGATAATTCTGCATGCAATTAGAATAACATAAAAACAAATAAATTATAACTTTGCAAGCAATAGAAAGCATTTACTTTTAGCATGAATAAGCCTTATTTTTTGTGATTGCTTTCACATTGTGTAAAAATAAACCATTGGATTATGAAAAGAGATACAGCAATATTTGAGTTAATAGAAAAGGAAAAAGCCCGCCAGCTAAACGGCATAGAATTAATTGCTTCAGAAAACTTTGTAAGCCCACAGGTGATGGAGGCTATGGGTTCTGTAATGACCAACAAGTATGCCGAAGGATATCCGGGAAAACGCTACTATGGAGGCTGCCAGGTTGTGGATGAGTCAGAGAATCTGGCGATTGATCGTATCAAAAAGCTGTTTGATGCGGAATATGCGAACGTTCAGCCTCACTCTGGTGCGCAGGCCAATATGGCTGTTTTTATCACGGTAATGAATCCCGGAGATAAGTTTATGGGCCTCGATTTATCGCATGGAGGTCACCTTACTCACGGTAGTCCGGTAAACTTTTCCGGAATGCTTTATGAACCATTGGCTTATGGTCTGGATGAAGAAACCGGGTTGATAGATTATGATAAGATGGAAGAGACCGCCCTGAAAGAAAAACCCAGGATGATTATCGGCGGCGCGAGCGCCTATTCGCGGGAGTGGGATTATGCCCGCATGCGTGAGATTGCCGATAAAATCGGAGCGATCTTTCTGGTGGATATGGCTCACCCTGCAGGATTGATTGCTGCCGGTTTGCTCGAAAATCCGCTGAAGCATGCGCATATTGTTACTTCCACAACGCACAAAACCCTGCGCGGTCCACGCGGAGGAATTATCCTGATGGGTAAGGATTTTGAGAATCCCTGGGGTAAAGCCACGAAAAAGGGAACCATCCGGAAAATGTCGGCATTGCTGAATTCTGCTGTGTTCCCCGGAACGCAGGGCGGCCCGCTGGAGCATGTGATTGCGGCTAAAGCGGTTGCTTTTGAGGAAGCGTTGCAGCCTGAGTTTAAGGAATACCAAAAGCAGGTGAAAAAGAATGCAGCCGTTATGGCGAAGGCGTTTCACGATAAGGGATATAAAGTGATATCAGGAGGAACGGACAACCACTCTATGTTGATTGACTTACGCACGAAGTTCCCGGATGTAACCGGAAAGGAAGTGGAGAATATCCTGGTAGATGCTGATATTACGGTGAACAAAAATATGGTTCCATTTGATTCCCGGTCGCCCTTTAAGACTTCAGGACTGCGTGTAGGAACACCCGCCATCACAACCCGCGGACTCAAAGAAGAGCATATGGAACCCATCGTGGAATTTATTGACGAGGTTATTTCCAATATGGAAAACCCGGAAAAGCTTGCCGAAATCCGCCAGCGCGTCAACGATATGATGCAACAGTTTCCGCATTTTGCGGGGTAGGTTGTTGAGATAGTGATATTTTCATACACGGGGTGATTTAAGATTACCCTGTGTATGATATAATTTTATTCTTGCCTCATCTTCTCTAAAACATATTTATTCTGAACATCCACGCCCTTATCAGGTTGGGGGAGGCAGAATAACTAATCATGCGTTGTTTTCAACCAATTCATTTACTTTTGCAGCTTCTATGA
>JBNJGK010000161.1:0-5203 GCA_051747665.1 Bacteroidota bacterium
TGCAGCAAGCAGCAGCGTGTCGTAGTAGTATTCATCTACTTCATAATAGCGGGCGTTTCCGGATAAACTTTCCATCACATCTTTGTACCACGGGGGATAAACATTAATACCTGTTTTAATCCAGTTTGGGTTATCCAAATTCTGATAAGGATTAAAAATTTGTTTTCCGAAAAACACTTCTGTTTGCGGAAAATAATAACGCGGCGCCCACAAATAATGCAGGGCAATGGCTACAATGATCAGCAGGCCCGTATAAAAAATCAGATTCTTAATAATTCTCCACAGCATTGGCGATGTACTAAGTTTAACCAACAAATGTACGAACTAAAATTCATTCGTAAAATGGGTGTTTTTGATTTTAAGTTTCTTTTGTTTTTTGATTTTATTGCAACTTATACCCTGTATATCTTTGCCTTATTCTTGATATTAACATAAGTTGTATACGGCAAGAAGCCGGAAAAGTTGCAAAATAAAAAAGCGGATAAACTGTACTTCAGGAGCGCTGTTTATCCGCAATTAATTATTCCCGCTGATAAATATGATTTTATAACGGAATATTCCCGTGTTTTTTCGGTGGGATGGATTCCGTCTTGTTTTGTGTCATATCCAAGGCCTGCACCAGTTTAAGCCTGGTTTGTCTGGGATATATAATCTCATCAATATACCCAAGTTCTGCTGCCCGGTAAGGACTGGCAAATTGTTTTTTGTATTCTTCTACTTTTTCTTTCTTTTGCTCGTCAGAGAGGTTTTGTTTGCGGTAAAGGATGTTTACTGCGCCCTCAGGCCCCATAACTGCAATTTCCGATGTAGGATACGCCAGGTTTACGTCTGCACCGAGATGTTTGGATGCCATCACGTCGTAGGCTCCTCCGTAAGCTTTGCGTGTAATCACGGTAATTTTAGGAACTGTAGCTTCTGCATAAGCATACAGGAGCTTGGCACCGTGCTTGATAATGCCTCCGAACTCTTGTGTTGTGCCGGGTAAAAATCCCGGAACATCCACGAAAGTGATCAAAGGAATATTAAAGGCATCGCAAAAGCGCACAAAACGGGCTCCTTTCATGCTCGATTCAATATCCAATACGCCGGCAAGCACTTGTGGCTGGTTTCCTACAATACCCACAGAGCGCCCACCAATACGGGCAAATCCGGTGATGATGTTTTCTGCATAGTGAGGCATAATTTCAAAAAAGTTTTTATCATCCACCACAGTGGTGATCAGCTCTTTCATATCATAAGGCTTGTTGGGATCGTCAGGAACATATTTGTCCAGGCTCTGGTCTTCGCGATAAAGATCGTCAGTACACGGTTTTACTTCCGGGTCTTCCATGTTATTGGAAGGGATAAAACTCATTAGCTCACGTAGCATCATCATAGCCTGCTCATCATCTTCGGCCATCATATGGGCTACACCGCTTTTTTGGTTGTGCGTCAGGGCGCCACCCAGTTCTTCCTGCGTAACCTCTTCGTGCGTAACGGTTTTGATCACATCGGGTCCGGTTACAAACATGTAGCTGTTTTGCTTGGTCATCAATATAAAATCAGTTAGCGCGGGGGAATACACGGCGCCACCTGCGCAGGGGCCAAGCACAGCCGAAATCTGTGGGATTACGCCGCTGGATCGGGTGTTCAGGTAAAAGATATCTGCATATCCTGCCAAACTCTCTACACCCTCCTGAATGCGGGCTCCGCCACTGTCGTTCAACCCAAATACAGGCGCACCGTTTTTCAGGGCCAGCTCCATGACTTTTACGATCTTATCGGCATTGGCACGGCTTAGTGTGCCGCCGAAAACAGTGAAATCCTGGGCAAAAACATAAACGAGCCGACCATCTATTTTACCATAGCCGCTTACTACCCCGTCGCCAAAAATTTTGTTTTTTTCCATACCAAAGTTGGTGTTGCGATGGGTTACGAACTTATCCAGTTCTACAAATGAACCGGCATCGAGCAACAGGTTTACCCGCTCACGGGCAGTTAACCTCCCGGCATCATGTTGTTTTTTTATTCTTTCTTCGCCGCCGCCTAGTTCGGCTATTTTATGACGTTCCTCTAAACGGTTTACTTTTTCTTCGTTCGACATATTGCGTATTTTTAATTTTTCGGAAAGATTATTCTACTACAACCAGTGTTTGGTTTCCCTTGATAATATCGCCTTCCTTCACCAGGATGTCTTTTACTACGCGATCTTGCTTTACTTTGTATTCGCTTTCCATTTTCATGGCTGATACGATAATAACAGTGTCACCCGCACTAACTTCATCACCTACAGAAACAGGGATGCTAACCACTTTTCCGGGCATCGGTGATGAAATATGGGTTTCCTCGTCAGTTTCACCGCCTTTGCGGCTCTTTTGGTACTTTCTTTCAGCATCAATAATTTCTGCATCGTAGCTGTTAAACAGGGTGTTTACCTGGTACGATTTGGTATAGTCTCCGGAGATGAGCTCTACATTGTATGATTTGCCCTGATGAATAATAGAGTAAACGCCTTGCTCTACCTGAACAATATCTATATCATACTCTTTGTCATCCACCTTGATTACCATGCGTGATCCCTCTTCACTGATTTTTTCTACTTGTGCAGTTCTGTCGTTGAGTTGTATTTCCATTGTTTTTTCTTTTAGATTCGGATACGGATTCTTTGCCTTCCGTAGGCTTTCCAGTTATTGGTCATCTGACCGCCATTTTTCTTGGGCTGGATAGAGTCTATTTTGCGGATATAATCCACGAACGCCGTCATGATGGCAATATCTTCGCAATCGCCGTCACAATCATCGCCACTTACCAAATCTTTGATATTATTATCGATAAAGTGTGTGTTGTAGTTTCCTGAGACAAATTCAGGATGCTGCATTACTTTTTCGAGGAATTTCACCGAGGTTTTTACTCCTGTAATTTTGTATTCAAACAGGGCCCGGCTCATTCTTTTAACAGCTTCCTCGCGGGTTATTCCCCATGTAATGAGTTTGGAAATCATGGGGTCGTAATCCATTGGGATTTCATATCCCTCATAAGCGTATCCGTCTACACGTACTCCCAGCCCGTAAGGCTGTGCAATGTGTTTTATAAGACCTGGACTTGGCATGAAGTTGTTATCCGGGTCTTCAGCATAAATACGGCACTCAATAGCATGCCCTTTTTGAGTGAGCTCGTTTTGTTTAACGGATAATTGCTCCCCGTTGGCGATGTTGATTTGTTCTTTTACCAAATCTATACCCACTACGCGTTCCGTAATTGGGTGCTCTACCTGCAGGCGGGTATTCATTTCAAGGAAATAGTAATTCAGGTCGTCGCCCATTACAAACTCAATAGTACCGGCGCCGTGGTAGTTTACTGCTTTAGCTGCGTTAACGGCATGCTGCCCCATTTCTTCCCTGATTTCAGGGTTTAGTAGCGGTGAAGGCGTTTCTTCAACAACCTTTTGATGGCGTCGTTGCACAGAACACTCACGCTCAAAAAGATGTACAGCGTTTCCGTGCTTATCTGCAATGATCTGGAACTCGATATGGTGAGGTGAAGTAATGTATTTTTCAATGTAAACGCTGTCGTTTCCGAATGCTTCGCGGGCTTCGGAGCGGGCAGAGCGTATGGCACTCTGGATGTCTTCTTCCCTTTTAACCAGTCGCATGCCTTTACCGCCACCACCTGCTGAAGCTTTAATCATGACAGGTAAGCCGATTTCCATGATGACATCCACGGCTTTTTTCTCGTCGGTTATAGGTTCTGTAGTTCCCGGAACAACAGGAACTCCGGCGGCAATCATTTTTTTGCGGGCTGTAATCTTATCGCCCATGGCATCAATAGCAAAGCTGTCAGGACCAATGAACTCGATACCCTCTTGCTTACAGCGGTCAGAAAAAGAGGCGTTTTCACTCAGGAAACCATATCCCGGGTGTATAGCATCAGCTCCGGCAGCCTTGGCCACTTCAAAAATCTTATCCTGATTCAAATAACTCTCACTGGAAGCGGCTTTTCCAATGTAATAGGCTTCGTTGGCATAACGCACATGCATAGCTTTGCGGTCAGCCTCAGAAAAAACCCCGATAGTTTCGATGCCCATTTCCCGGCACGATCGCATAATCCTAACCGCGATCTCTCCCCGGTTGGCAACTAACACTTTTTGTATCATAGGCACATAGTTTAAATTGATTCCAATTAAAAGGGCGTAAAAGTAGTATATTTTGAAATATATTCATAACTACATATATGTATTGCTAACAAAGCCTTTTTTGCTTTCGTTGATAAATATATAAAAAATCAGGGAATGAAATGTTTATAAATGTGGTAACAATTTATTTTAACACGTTGGGGAAACAGGATTTTGAACTTCATTGGTTTTAAAGACGTATTTGTTTTTTAAAGATCAAAATCCGGGTAGAAGGGGTTTTCCATTTCTTTCATTACAGCCTTGCAATAATCCTGGTCTTCTTTATTTAAGTACTCTTTAAAGCCTCCGACTTTTCCCTTGCGGGTTTTAAAAGAATTAGGGTCATTTGTGTTTTTGGGGTTTAGGGCTCCTTTATAAAACTTGTTGAAATATCCGGATTTTTCAAGCTTTTGCATGTTGTCAAATTTCCCGAAATCAATCACGCTTTTTATCTTTTTATCGGGAATTGATGATGCCCCGGCAAAATCAAGTACTTTTCTCAATTCGCCAAAAGTATCTTTTTGCATGTCTTCGTAGCGAATTGACAAAAAGTCTTTTGGTATATTCTGATGGTTATACCACATGGAATGAAAAGCAAGGATTTTTTTTATTCCGTGATGTTCATCCCTGATAAATTCTGATAATGTTTCGTTGAACACCTTTTCGCGCTTTTTCGCATGGAAATAGCCGCTAACGGCTGTATCACGGGGATCGCGCACTAAAAATATCACCCGCTTGTGGTTATAATCTGAGCTTACTCCCGGTAATTGTTCTATATGCTTTTGGCTTTCATGTTCCGTACCATGATGGTCATATTGCAGCACCACATTCAGGCGGTCGAGCATGACGCGAAGCCAGGTGCGGCCGGATTTCGGGAATGATACTACATGAATATCCCGGTAAGGGCTAAGGTGTTTAAAATATTGTTTTCTGATGCCTCTACGCAGATTATAATACAATTTTTCCATCCTGAATGATTTTGAAACTCATAATTTTCTGCAAACTAAAGAAAAAATACAGAATTATTTAAAGTTAAGCGGGATTATGAAGATG
>JBNJGK010000162.1:0-5157 GCA_051747665.1 Bacteroidota bacterium
TGCCACTTTAAGCAGCAAAGCCCAGGACGATGAAAAGGATTTTGGCATTCGATTTTCAGGATTTGTGAAGAGCGATTTTTTTTATGATTCGCGGCAAACGGTAAGCGCCCGGGAAGGGCATTTTTTGCTGTGGCCGGCAGCCGAATCGCTCGATCTAAATAGCGAGGACATCAATGCAAATGCGAATTTCAATTTTCTGGCGGTACAATCGCGACTAAGTGGTACGATATCCGGTCCTGATGCTTTGGGCGCCAAAACATCAGGAGTGATTGAAGGGGATTTCTTTGGTCAGGCAAACGACAACATCAACCTGTTCAGGCTACGTCATGCGATGATCAAGCTTAAATGGCCCAATACAGAGCTCATAGCCGGTCAATACTGGAACCCGCTCTTTGTAACAGGCTGCTTCCCGGGGACCATTTCATTTAACACCGGAACCCCTTTGCAGTCGTTTGCGCGAAATCCTCAAATCAGGCTGACCCAAAACCTCGGCGATTTCAGGATAATCGCGGCGGCGCTGTCACAGCGAGATTTTGCTACACGGGGAGTAAACGGTCCGGATTCTGAGTATCTCAGAAATTCGGGAACGCCGGATGCCCATATCCAGGTGCATTACAACGGAACAAACCCGGATTCGAAAACAGGAGCGTTAATTGGTGCCGGAATAGCATACAAGACCATTGTTCCCAGGCTTTACAGTGAGGTAATTACAGGTCCTCTTCAGTCGGATAAGTTCAAAGTGGATGAACAAGTAAAGGGGCTGACAGCCATTGCTTTCACAAAAGTCACCCTGAAAGCGGTTACCTTTAAAATGCAGGCACGCTACGGGGAAAATATTGCAGATGTGCTTTCAATCAGTGGTTTTGCGGTTAAGGATATGGTAAACCCCACCACGGGAGAACTATCCTATACTCCCTTAACCAATACCACGCTTTGGGGCGAGGTACATACCAATGGGAAAAAATGGCAGGCAGGTGTTTTTGGAGGATTCCTGAAAAACAACGGCACGAAAGAAGCCATGTCAGACCCTGATAATGCAGTGTATGGGCTGGGAACAAATATTGAATCATTAATAAGGGTTTCTCCCAGGGTATCGTTTGTGTCCAATAAGTTTAAACTCGCTGCCGAGATCGAATACACTTCTGCTGCATACGGCAGTGATTATGATGTTAACTATGAGCCTGAAAGCACAAATGCAGTGTCGAACACGAGACTATTGCTGAGTACCATCTATTCATTCTGAATCCAATGAAAATTGCCATTATATCAGACATACATGAGGATCTGGTCCATCTGAAAACGGCATTAATAAATATTGAAAAGCACCGTGTGGATGAGATTGTGTGTCTGGGCGATATTTCAGGCTACAGTGTTCCATATTACAATCACCTGGGAACAAGAAATGCACACGAATGTCTGGAATTGATCCGGTCGTACTGTGCGTATGTTGTCGTTGGGAATCATGATATACACGCAGCAAAAATCATCCCCGGAATCAGCCCTTCTTTTGAATACCCGGACAACTGGTATCAGATGGCTTACCAGGAACGGAAAAAAATAGCATCCGGTAAAATATGGTTACATGAGGAAAATGATATCGACCCCCTTTACACCACCAAAGATATTGAATATTTACGATCGTTGCCCCAGTATGTTGTGCTGCCTTCTTCCATGGGAAATATTTTGTTTTCACATTATGTTTACCCCAATTTGTCAGGTGCCGGGAATACATATTTTACTTATGTTGATGAATTCAGAAAGCACTTTGATTTCATGCGGCAAAAGAATTGCGGGTTAAGCTTTTTTGGCCACACCCACACCACCGGAATTTTGAAAGTGACGCCAAAAAGGATAAAAAAACACGGTTTCAGGAAAATTGTTGCCATCTCCGGTGATACTGCGGTTAGCATACCCTCAATCGCTTTAAACGGCAAGCGAAACGGTTTTTGTATTTTTGATGTAACAGAATGGACACTCCGGTCATTCAGAATAAATTAAAACCAGGATCATGGTATTGAATAAAAAATTTAACACCTTCTTCTTCAGTATCGTACTGCCTTCGATATTAGCGATCGGGTTATTCCTCCTGTCTATTTTCGGGATTATATTGCCCTCTTTCGAGAAAAACCTGATGGATCGGAAAAAGGAAATGATACGTGAGCTGGTGAATGCGGCATGGAGTGTGGCGGATGATTACAACCGGCAATATGTCGACGGAACATTATCAAAAACCGAGGCACAGGAAAGGGCCGCCCGGCAGATTTCCCAAATGCGTTATGGCAAAGAAAACAAAGATTACTACTGGATCATTGATATGCAACCTGCCATGATCATGCATCCTTACAGGAACGAGCTGGTCAATCAAGACTTGTCGGAATATAAGGATCCTAAGGGAAAAAGATTGTTTGTCGAAGCGGTTGATCTGGTTAAAAAACAGGATGACGGCTTTATTCGCTATATGTGGCAATGGAAAGATGACCCCGAACGCATCGTCCCTAAACTATCGTATGTGAAAGCATTTCAGCCATGGGACTGGGTTATTGGCACGGGTATCTACATTGAAGATGTAAAGGAGGAGATCAACCAACTGGAAAAACGGCTAATTCATATCTCCATTCTTATTACTGTAATTATCATAGCCATATTATTCTATATTATCCGCCAGAGCCTGCGCATTGAAAACGAACGAAAAGATGCTGAGGATAAGCTTAAATTGTCGAGGCAAAAATACAAAACGCTTGTTGAAGCTTCCACGGAAGGGACTTTAATGATCGTGGATGACGAAATCATATTCAGTAATGTCAAATTCAGTCACTTAATTGGCTTTGATGTTATGCATGAACCCAACCTGACTTTTGATGATCTGTTTGAAGTTAACTGGAAGGATGTTGTCCGGTCATTTGATGATCCCAATAAATCCGTCTCCTTCGAATCCCGGATCAAAAACGGTAATAATAAGGGAAAAGATGTTGTATTGTCCGTCTCAAAAATAAAACATGGCGATAGCGACGGATATATCGTTGTTGTAAAAGAAATAACCCCCCGGCGCACGATTGAAAGGGAAACAGAAAACCTTTCCAGGGAATTGGAAACGGCTTTGCTGCTTATGAATCAACCTGTTTCTAATTATGTAAACGATATTGTTAAATGTTCCATTGACGCTGCCATTCAGCATGTAATAGACCTCATGTCAAGGAAAGGAAGGGACATTGTTTTTGTTTCTAAAGACAATGTGATCATCGGTGTAATTAGTGAAAGTGACCTGAATAAGAGAGTGCTGGCCAAAAACCTTGATTTACAAAAAACGGCGCTCGAAATCATGAGCTCCCCTGTTGTTACCCTGTCCGAAAATGCTTTTTCATACCAGGCCGTGCTGAAAATGAAGAATAACAATGTTTCACACCTTGCAATAACCAATAGTAAAGGAATCATCTATGGGGAAATAAGTGAGAAAGATCTATTGCATATTCAAACCAATACAATAAGCAATCTGATCTATGAAGCAGAAAATGCTCAGGAAGTACGGGAATTAAAAACCATTCATTCCAAATTGCCCGTGCTGGTTAATGCATTGATAGAGGGCAGCACAAAAACGCGTAACATAACTGGCATTATCACGAACCTGGCAGATGCAATAACCCGGCGGATTATTGAGCTGGCTATCGAGGATGTGGGAACACCTCCTTGTGATTTTGCCTTTATGACAATGGGGAGCGAGGGGAGAATGGAACAAACCCTGAAAACCGATCAGGATAATGCCATTGTATTTGCGGATCAAAATCACGGGGATTTATCGCATGCCCGGCGTTATTTTCAGCAGCTCGGTGAAAGAATATCCAACGATCTGGATGCGGTGGGATATGCTTTCTGTAAAGGAAATATTATGGCTAAAAATCCCAAATGGGTACAGCCGTTAGAGGTTTGGAAAGAATATTTCACCATCTGGATCAACAGCAGCGATCCGGAAAGCATACTGGACTCCAGCATTTTCTTTGATTTCAGGTGCATTTACGGCAATGAGGCATTTTGCACCACGCTGCGGCAGCATGTCAATGACAATACTGAAAATAAGCCTGTTTTCTTTTATCACCTGGCGCAATCCGTCATGAAATTCAAGCCACCGTTAAGCTTTTTTGGCAACATCGTGGGTGAACATCAGCACACTGATGAAAACCAAATCGACATGAAGAAGATCCTGCTGCCCGTAACCGGGTTCATTCGTATATACGCCCTGCAGAACAAGCTGAATGAAACCAATTCACTGCTGAGGCTAAAGCAACTGTATGAACTGAAGATCATCAACAAGTCCATGTATGATGAATTGTTGCAATCCTATAATTTTTTAATGTATCAGAGGCTGCGCTTTCAGGCGCGAAACATCGTAAGTGGCAACACTCCCACCAACAAAATCAGCATGAAGGCGCTGACGCCCATTGAAGTGACTACCCTGAAGAAAGTATTGAATGAAATTTCCAACTTTCAGTCAAAACTGAATACGGATTATAAAGGGGAGGTCTGATGATATAGCAGACCCCATATTTAGCACTGCAGCAATTTAACGTGAGTTCGATGCAGAAAAATGGTCGCCAAAAAATTTGTACTATAAAACTATAAGCATTTCCTGCTTATGAGGATGATAGTTAATTAAACTAAGTCACATCGAACTCACGTTACCTAAGAAGAAAGTATCCGCAAACTTAATCCTTCACACATCTGACAGAATAGCCTGCAGTTTTTTCATCAGAATCCCCTACAAAAAATGCATCGCTATTGTCACGCAAGCGGACCCAATAAGCCTTTTCTGCATCATTGTCTTCCGTTGTTGCAGACCAGGCAGTCCACATATGCCCCAGGTTAAGGAAATCTCCATAACCAGCGCGGTCACCGGCCGGAAGCGCACTGAACCCGAACTCATCTGTTCCATAATCTTCGTCTTCATCCCAGCGGGGATGTTCGGATGTAGCACAATCGCCACCAGACGGGGCATTAACCTGCCGGCAGGATTTTAAGGCACGAGCTACAGGAATATCTCCATAATTATTTTCAATATACTCCTTCAGCTCTTCCCACTCCTCTATAGTAGGTACTCTCCAGCCTTCAGGAGCAAGACCCTTCTCACTATCAACAGCATGCCAGTTATACAATAAGCCGTAGGCA
>JBNJGK010000163.1:0-5156 GCA_051747665.1 Bacteroidota bacterium
ACGGCAGATCACAATGAGACGCGATAAATCGCGTCTTTACGTACAAACCTATACCTATGAAGCATTTATAGTTATACCGGGTCTACATTTATATTGACCCGCACTGATTTGTAATCGCTGGTTTCCTTAAAAAAGTCGAGTGTTTTTTGTAATTCCTGTTTATTCTGATGTAGTTTTTTATCAGAAGGCATCTTAATCATGATATTTTTCAGATAATAATTCCTGATGCGTGGAATGAGCGGATATTCGGGCCCTAAAACAGCTTTGCCGAATTTTTTACGCAAGAGTCTGCCTAAATGATCGGCGCCGCGGTTGAGCGTTTGCCACGTTTTGTGTTTCATCTGAATCTGTATGATGCGATAATACGGAGGATAGCGGAATTTGCTCCGCTCGGCAATCTGATAGTGGAACATGCCGTCATAGTCGTTATTCATCATAAATTCAATGGCTTTATGCTTGGGATTATACGTTTGGATAACAACCTTGCCGCGGTTGTTTTTCCGTCCGGCACGGCCACTCACCTGCGCCATCAGTTGAAACCCACGTTCAAAAGCCCTGAACTCAGGAAAATTCAGGAAAGAATCTGCGTTTAAGATGCCAACTACCCTTACGTTTTCAAAATCCAGTCCTTTGGTGACCATCTGTGTTCCTACAAGGATATCGATCTTTTTATCCGAAAATTCATTGATGATTTTTTGATGCCCGTGTTTGCTGCGTGTAGTGTCTAAGTCCATTCTTTTTATTCGATGTTTCGGATACATCAGCGATAGTTCTTCTTCAACCTGTTCGGTGCCAAAGCCATACATGAAAATGTCATGACTTCCGCAACTGGGACAACGCTCCGGCACAGATTCTGAGTAACCGCAATAGTGGCATTTTAGCAAATTGCTCTTTTTATGATAGATCATCGTCACATCACAATTCTTACATTCCGGAACCCAGTTGCAAACCTCGCACGATACACGCAGCGAAAAGCCACGCCGGTTTTGAAAAAGGATTACCTGCTCTTTTTTCTCAAGCGCTTCTTCAATATCTTTCATCAGAATGGACGAAAACATACTCCGCATTTTTTTACGGCGCTTTTCTATGCGCAAATCGGCAATTTGTGTCTCAGGCAGCATCAGTCCGCCGTACCGCTCTTTAAGTTCAACAAGCCCGTATTTGTCGTTTTGCGTATTGAAATACGATTCCAGCGACGGCGTTGCGCTTCCCAGGATTACATTGGCATTGTGCATCCCGGCAAGGTAAATAGCTGCGTCGCGGCCATGATAGCGTGGTGCGGGGTCTTGTTGCTTGTAGCTGCTGTCATGCTCTTCATCAACAATAACCAATCCCAGGTTATTGTATGGCAGAAACAAGGCAGAGCGGGCGCCTAAAATAATTTGAAACCGACGGCTGTCAGATAATGAATGGTTCAGCACCTCATTCCAGATTTCTACGCGCTCATGCGGGTTATGCTTTGAATGGTATACGCCTACTTTGTAGCCAAAATATTTCTGTAAGCGCTCAATGGTTTGCGTTGTTAATGCAATTTCGGGAAGCAGATACAGAACTTCTTTGCCGGACTCGATGGTTTCCTGAATGAGTTTGATGTAAATTTCAGTTTTCCCGCTTCCGGTGATGCCATGCAGAAGTGTTGTCTTTTTCTGCTCAAAAAGCGGTTTGATTTCCTGAATAGCAATTTCCTGGGGCTCGTTCAATTTGATAGCATCGGGGTGGCTTTGGGCATCTTTTGAGCTAATGCGACGCTCCTCGCGTTTAAAAGTTTCTATTACGCCTTTTTCTTTTAAGGCCTTTATTTGTGCTGAGGAGCCTCCTGAGGCATTAAGCAGGACGGCTTGTTTCAGTGCCGGTTTAGGCGATTCTCCATAGTAATCACTCAGCTTGATATAGGTCATCAGGATTTCAAGTTGCTTGTAAGCGCGTTTCTCCAGCTCATCAAACAAAGCGCCCATTTTCTTTTCATCGTGATAAGCATCCTGCAATTTCACATAAGTTTCTATTTTAGGCTTGTAGGCTTCTTCCAGTTCTTCTTTGAGCAGGATGATATTTTTTTCAATCATGGTTTTTATCAGCGGCATCACGTTACGCTGGCCAATAATATTAGCCGTTTGGGTTAACGTGATGGCATCTTGCAGATCCAGGGCTTCTACTACCATATATTCCCGGTCGTTGAGTGTGTCGTAATCCCGGTCAAATTTGGGGTGTAAGATAATTTGTGTTTCACCGGCCAGTTTCAAGGCTGAAGGAAGAGCGGCATTCATCACTTCGCCCGAAGTGGCCATGTAGTATTTTGCTACCCATTTCCAGAAACGGAGTTGCTTTTCATGCACAACGGGCTCCTGGTCTACTACTGATAAGATATATTTGGGCTGGTAGGTTTGCGGGATTTCAGAATGTATTTTAACAACCAAACCGGTATATATTTTCTTTTTGCCGAATTGAACTGCTACACGCACGCCGTTTTTTATTTCGTCAAAACTGGCTGAGGGCACCCTGTAAGTAAAGGTTTCCTTAAGTGGTAGTGGAAGCAAAACTTCAACAAAAAGAATTTCCGGTGTCATAGAATCAGTGCTGTCATTTATATTTTTCCCGGATTTGAGTTGTGACTTTGTCTGAGTACAAAGCTATCGTTAAAATGGATATTGCAAAACCATGAATTCAATTCCGGATATTGTTCATCAACAAATATAATGAAAAAGTTGCCGGGCATCAGATAAATGAATCGTTCGGAAAATATGTATTAATTTTGCCGCTTCATTCAGAAAAGAAAAGCATGAGCTTAAAGAAAGAAATAAACCGGAGAAGAACGTTTGCTGTAATCAGCCATCCCGATGCCGGAAAAACCACCTTAACAGAGAAGTTGCTGCTTTATGGAGGCGCTATCCAGGTTGCCGGGGCGGTAAAAAACAACAAAATCAAGAAAACAGCTACGTCTGACTTCATGGAAATTGAACGCCAGAGGGGGATTTCTGTGGCCACTTCTGTGATGGGCTTTGAATATCGCGATAAGCAAATCAATATTCTTGATACGCCCGGTCACCAGGATTTTTCTGAAGACACTTATCGCACGCTCACCGCTGTAGACAGCGCTATTGTAGTTATTGACGTAGCCAAAGGAGTAGAGCCCCAGACCGAAAAGCTGGTTAACGTTTGCCGCATGCGGGATACGCCCATTATCGTGTTTATTAATAAACTAGACCGGCTGGGCAAAGATGCTTTTGAATTGCTTGATGAAATAGAAGAAAAACTGGGTTTGAAAGTACGTCCCCTAAGCTGGCCCATTAATATGGGTGATAAATTTAAAGGTGTTTATAATTTGTATGAGCGCAATTTACAGTTGTTTACGCCCAGCAAGCAAACGGTTACAGACTCCATTACGTTTGAGGACATGTCTGATCCTGCCCTGGATGAATACATTGGAGAAGAAGATGCGCAAAAGCTGCGGGAGGAATTGGAACTGATCGATGAGGTATATCCTGAATTTGACGAGAAAGCGTATCGCCAGGCTAACATTACACCGGTGTTTTTTGGTAGCGCATTGCACAATTTCGGGGTAAGGGAGTTGCTGGATTGCTTTCTGGATATTTCACCTACGCCTGCAATTCGTGAAGCAGAAGAGCGTGAAGTGAAAGCCGATGAAGATACCTTTACGGGATTTGTTTTTAAGATTCACGCAAACATGGACCCAAACCATCGCGACCGCATTGCTTTTGTAAGAATTACTTCGGGTGTTTTTAAGCGCAATACGTTTTATCATCATGTAAGGCTGAATAAAAAACTCAGGTTTTCCAGTCCGACGTCCTTTATGGCTTCGCGTAAGAGTGTGGTTGAAGAAGCCTTTCCCGGAGATATTGTTGGTATTCATGACACCGGCAATTTCAAAATCGGTGATACGCTTACTGAAGGCGAAGAGTTGCATTTTAAAGGCATGCCTTCATTTTCTCCTGAGTTGTTTAAATACATCGTGAATGATGATCCGATGAAATACAAACAGCTTGATAAAGGGATAGACCAACTGATGGATGAAGGTGTAGCCCAACTGTTTAAAGGAAAGAAAACTGGCAGGAAAATTATCGGTACGGTAGGCCAGCTCCAGTTTGAGGTAATACAATATAGGTTGCTTCATGAATATGGCGCCTCAGCACGTTATGAACCCATAAATTTATACAAAACCTGCTGGTTTACCAGCAAAAACAAAGAACAGCTTCAGGATTTCAAAACACGAAAATCGAGCAATCTCGCTGTAGATAAGTGGGGCAGAGATGTTTTTCTGGCAGAGTCAGCCTTTGCCTTGCAAATGGCGCAGGAAAAATATCCTGATATTCAGTTTCATTTTACCTCGGAGTTTGAAGAGGAGTAATTTTGTGTTTTTAAGCTCAACATAGTCAGGCGATTGTAATGTAACCATATTGTCTTTATGACTAATTAACATGATTTTCACTTAGTTATTTTCTTAAAAAAAGCAAATAATGTTTGTTTTTGGGGTTTAAATTATGTATATTCGTAAGATGATTTGAATGTGACATTAAATATTATATTCCTGTTGTGGGTTTTGAACATGATTTACCTTAACCCGTTAGATCAACAGACATGTTTAATGAGCATATAAAAATGATAATTAAATAAATTGTATAACTTAAAAAAACCAAACATTATGTCAAACGGAGGAAATGTTTTACTAGGAGTATTAGCAGGAGCGGCAGCCGGTGTAATTGCCGGAGTATTAATTGCCCCTGCCAGTGGTAAAGAAACACGTGAAAACCTTTCTAAGCAATCAGAAGAATTGTTAAACAACGTAAAAGACCTGATTGATAAAGAAAAAGAAGCTGTGAAAAGCACAGTAAAAAGCGCAACTAAAGGCAAAGAATAAAAGAAATTCAGCCGTATGTTAAAAAAGATACAGGATTATTTAAATACCAGAATTCTTTTACTGCGGTTGGAGCTTTCTGAAAGATTTGCTAAATCATTAGCAGCACTCTTTAAACGGATTGTGCTGCTAATGTTGTTTGGTATTTTCTTGATTTTTGCTTCAATAGCTGCGGCCTTATGGCTGGGAGAATTGTGGAATTCATTACCGGCAGGATTTTTAGCCCTGGCTGCATTTTACCTTATCATCGCATTGATCTTTGCGATTTTCAGTAAACCTTTGTTGG
>JBNJGK010000164.1:0-5131 GCA_051747665.1 Bacteroidota bacterium
CTACAAGTCATCACATAAAAACCCTACTCCTCTTCTCCTTCTACAAACTCATAAGCACCGGCATCGGGGGCTTCGTCGGCAGTGCGGGGATTGCCATCAAGGTCTTTTGACAGGTCGAAATCATCGGTTTCATTGATGACTTTCATAGCGCCGTGGTTGATGGCTGGCGATATGAGGCTGTCGAGCTGAAATTCAAAATCATCCGGATTGCGAAACAGCGGGTCATCATTGATGCAATCCTTAAAGTGCGCTTCATCGCTCAAATCCTGCTGTGTTTTTATCACCGAATTTTCGAAAAGGTAGTTAAAATCAGCTTGCGTGGCTTGACTGAGTGCGAGCTCTTCCTCGCGATCGCCATAGATAATGCTGTTGCCGAAATACACATTTTCCAAATCGCGGGCGATGGTGTCTCCCTCAAAGATGTAAAAATTATTCAGCGCCAGCGAGGCGGTTCTGCGGCTGTTGCCTGTCCAGTAATTTCCGATGGTGCAATGCCGGAAGTCATAATTCCCGCCGATGTTCAGAATGACGGCATGTTCTCCGCAGTTTGAAAACACCGTGTTTCTTGCTTTTACATGCGACCCTTGCGCCAAAAGCCCATAACCCTGCATATTGTCGATGATAGAGTTGGTAATGGTAAGCGTTGGCTGGGTACTGTTGCCGAGCGTATCTACCCGAACCCCAATGATTCCGTTGCGGATTTCAGCATGATGAATCTCATTCTCCTTGCTTCCGGCGGTGAGCCATACAGAACCCCATTGTCCGGGAACATCATCATAAAAATCCTCCAGCCGGTCACCTTGTATTTTCACCGGATTATCCGGAGCGCCCATGATTTTCAGAGAAGATCCGCTGTCGGCTGCCAGCAAGGCATCCTTGTGCATGTATACTTCCGCCCCGGCCTCAATAGTCAGCGAGGAATTCAGCGTGTCACTCACAATAGCGTAACCATAAACCACATGCGGCTTGTCGGCTTTCCAGACATGCTGTCCCTGCAGCAACACATTTTTATGGAAATGCGCATTTTGGCCCCATGCCATCAGGTTCACATCCTGATAATTCCCATTGGTTTCAAACATCACTGAGTCTTTGATGACGAAAGGAAGGTTCTCTTCGCTTGGATCGATAGCCGCTCTTACAAAGATATACAAGCTGTCGTTAGCATCAATTTCCAGGTTTTGGAACGAAGCGCCCGCCTCTCCATCCACATTCAGCGAAAACACAGACTGCTCCCCACCGGCCAGACGCAGATTTGAGATTTCTATTTTTTTATCGTGCGGATTGTAGATTCTGAAATCGCGGGTTACAGAGCCCAGCGTTGAAAAAACAGTATCAAAAGAAACCGTATCAGAAGAAAACCCCAGCCTGGCGCCGGAATCTGTCAGCAATTCATCATCAGGCTCGCAAGCCATCATCAAAAATATCGCAGCCAATGCTGCAATCAAAATTTTATAATTCAGTTTCATCATCGTTATCCTGTCTGCAAAAGATTACGCAAAAATAGGGCTTTTATTGTCTTTTTTTACAATATGAATTGGCTGTGTTTTAAACCTATTGTTTATGCTAATCGTTAAGGAATTGAATAACGCTTTTTGATTTTTCATGTTAAGGTGTAACGCAGGTTACTTATAGAACTTAAAGTTAAACATAACAGATTTCAGCCTGATTGAATGACTTTTATTGTTTGGACGGGAAACTTATCAAGCTCTACAGGAATCTGCGCGAAAGCCATAGTAATCAAAACGCATTGATGAGTATATATTTTAACACCTCAATTTTTATATAAAGGAAACAGCAGAAATATTACTAATTTCGTAGGTTTCTGTTGAAACTATTTAAAAGGAATGGAATAACCTATGAAACAAACATGAATTTTGGAGTACTAAATGCACAAAAGAGCATGAACAAAATTTGTAGTGATTTCGCCTGCATATAGCAGGGCAGGCTATTCGAACCACAACTTAACTAAATTTTACGCGAATGAAAAAGAAACCAGGAATTGCAAAAATGATCAGGGCACATTTTCTGACCTCCATTATCGCCCCCTTAATCTTGGGAACGCTGCTGGCCGTTCATATTAACGACAAACTGGATGTAATCAATTTTCTCATAGTGATGGTTATCGGCATCGGTTTGCATGTAGCCACCAACGTATATAACGACATTTACGATACCCTACAGGGAACAGATAAGGTAAATGTGCATCGCAACGAATCCAGCGGGGGCTCAGGTGTTTTACTTGATCATCCTGAATTAATGAGTAAGATGTACATCCTGGCCCGCTCAGGCTTGATAATAGCACTTGCCGGTACGATAGCACTTACGTTTCTTATAGATCAAGCGTTATGGCCATACCTGTGGGGTCTCTATCTCCTGTCAGCCTTTTTTAGTAAATATTATACGGCACCACCGTTTAAGCTGGCTTACAGAGGTTGGGGCGAAATATCCGTTTGGTTTGCTTTTGGCCCCATGGCTATACTCATAGCCACAGTGAGTCAAAACCTGGGATTGCATCCTTTGGTTTGGCTGTTGATGCCTGCTACAGGACTCAGCACATCATCCATTTTACTGGCAGGGCAGATGATTGATCTGGACGCGGATCGCACCGGAGGCAAGCATGGAGTAGCATCACGCATGGGAACCCGGTTTACATCGGTAATATATATCCTCGTACAATCAGCAATAATAGCAAATGTGATTTTATTGTTTATCTTTTTCCCGGGCAATTCATGGCTTTTCCTTTTTGCACTTCTCCCTTATATTTTTATTTTTCCCAAAGCCGCAGGCATTATCTTTAAAAACCATAACAATCCTGACCTTGTAAAAAAAGGCGCTAAACTAACCGTGCTTATCCATTTGGCCTTTTCCTTTTTGCTTATCGTTGGATTCGTGATATACGTATTTATGTAATGGATGGACTTATTGAGAACTCATAAAAAGAGCCATGACAGGAGGATATAAAAAATAAAAGCTGTAAACGAACCAAGCATATTTATCAGATCGTTGGGAGTAATGGATTCTGATGTCTTTGATTGTTTAAAATAATTCATCCGAAGCATTTTATGTTCTGCAAAAGCTCCCAGCAGTGAATCAGAGAAGCAGGCCATAAAGGCGGAAGCGCTAAGGATGGCTATAAACTCCCATTGCCAGGATCCGAAAAAGATATAGTATGATAATGCAGAAACAGTTGTTGCGCCGATCAATGCTGCCAGGCTGCCAAAAAACGAAATACCGCCATTGGTGCCGGCGGGTACCGTTTTCATTTTCGACAAGGAAAAGCATCTTTTATTGAGCAAAGGGCCAATTTCACTGGCCCAGGTATCAGCAGTCACGGCAGCCACGAAAGCAATAAAGAATAGTATAAATATTTCATTTTGCGTAAATAGAAACATGGCAGAGCTGGTTACTGCCCAAATAATATTCGCTAAAACCTGCCATACATTGCGGGCTGTAGGTTTATTTCCGTCTACTTTTGTTGCATGCTGTAATTTTGTAAAAGCTGCAGAACTCAGAAAGAAGAGCAATACAGGCGTTAACCATTGCCAACCTAAAATGCCTGCAAAATAAAATCCTAACAAAAACGCAACAAAGCTCCCCCGGCGGGTAAGAATACTTAACTTAAACAAGAAATAGCAGGCTGGCATCAAAGCAATTAGAATTGCAGACAAATAAAAGTAATCAACCTCATAATGATGCGTGAGCAGGAAAAACAAAGCGAGCCCCACCGGAATAGTGAAATTATCAGAACCGCGCATTGATGCTGTTTCAAGAACAACTGCCCATAATACAGTAAGAAGAATATATGAAATATCTAAGCTCAATGAAGCGGGCAAAAAAAGATAGAGAATCAAAAAGGCAGAAAGAGAGTACACTGTAATTCCGAAAATACTTTTTCTGTCATGAAACGTCCGGATCCAACCATTACCCTTCTGTATCTGACCTGCAAAATTTGCCAATACATCTGAAACAGAAAG
This sequence comes from Bacteroidota bacterium, assembly GCA_051747665.1. Taxonomy (GTDB): domain Bacteria; phylum Bacteroidota; class Bacteroidia; order Bacteroidales; family JAIPAH01; genus JAIPAH01. The sequence goes on from JBNJGK010000164.1 coordinate 3,975, forward strand.
CACTAACAAAGATGACTGGAAATAATGCAAGGGCAGATTATACAAAATCAAATAAGATGATAATATACCAACCGGATAAAAAAGGGTTCCCAGACTCGCGTCTGTAGTTTTATGCAAGAGATAAAACTTTTTATAATTGAAAGTCAGAAAAGAAAAAACAGTGCCTGCTAAAATCAAGTAAAGCAAAATATTCTTTTCTACCACATAGCTAAGCAACAATATAACCAAGCCTATAGAAAGATGAATGATTTTCCTGAGAATTATTCCCTTCTGGTATGTCATTGCTCTCTTTTCAGGTTTAAATTTATGATAATTAAGCTAAAATCATTCATAATCAGCATAATATAATTCATCTACTTTAATCAGCCTCATATTATCAATTCCCTCTGTGTATATATTCCGCTCCAAAGTATACACGCCATTCAAGATAAAGTTTAGACCTGACATGATTGGCCCTACCCTTTCTTGCCAAACAGCGAAACCATCGCCAGCGGAGACAGCTTCGGTACATTTCTTTGTCAGATAAGATTTAGCATGACCCCAAATGAATTCTATTTTATTAATCCCTGTAATTTCTTGTAATCCCCCACTAATTCAAGACCGGTAATATCAGAGCTGTCCCTGAAAACAATGTTTTCCTTATCATCCAGCATGGTAATCTCCAGTGTGGCGTCATTACTTTCAGAAATACTCCGATCCATAGAACCTTCAGCCGGAGCATGGAGCAAACCTGAATTCTTAATTTTTGCGTTAATTATAAAGGTGTTTTTTCTATTTTCGATTTTAATCTTCAATGTTTTGGAATCAGGGATTTCCAGTTGCAATTTCGTAGGACGGTAAGTAGCAAAGTGATGTATCTTATTGTCATGATAAAAAAACCCTAAAAATCCGGTGAATGATTTTCCCAGCCATGGTATATCAGCAATTGAAAGCATAAAGGAACTGTTGGAATTACGAAAATAATTGCTTTGTATCCAAATCCAGGCCGACGGCATGCTTGATCCCCAATCCTTTTCAATGTAGCCTTTGCCGCCATTAAAATCATATTCTTTATTGTTGACAACCAGTTTTCCTTGTGGATTATTCGCAATACTAACAACTCCATGATAGCACTGCATAAAAGGCACGAAGCGATACCAGCCCATAATTCCGGGATA
>JBNJGK010000165.1:0-5067 GCA_051747665.1 Bacteroidota bacterium
ATATCTTACTTGCGATAAGCATTGCAGATATGATATGCGATGCATTTTTATTCTTTCTGACTGTCAGCCTTATATTCACCACTTAGAATGCCTTGATATAAATCCTGATTCGAAAGTACTTCCATCGCTTTTTCCAGTTGCTTGTCCGATTTCAGCGAGCCTTCTACGGCGCCTTCCTGATAGTAGTACCGCGTAACAATTTCGTTTCGCAGCAGCTCTTTGATATCACCGCTAAACGTCTGCAAGTCATTTTTTTTATGAGCGTTGAGGTCTTCTTCCAGCTCTTGCAATTCATCTTCAATAAACTGGAGATAATCTTCATTCTTTGCTTTTTCCTTGAGGTTTTCAAGCGCTTTTTCCGTTTCAGTGGTATATTCAAATTCTTTCCCATTCAGAAACCCGATGAACTCATCGTAAATTTCTTCGTCAATTTCAAACTCGCCGGCAGGTGCAATAGTGTCGTGTTGTTGCTTAAACTGAGTGGCAAAATCAAAAATATGATTATTGGCGTATAATGTCATAGCAATACGGCTGCTTTCTTTCGGTTGTATTTCGATATCGGGCCTTATACCTTTGCTGTCATATACTTTACGGCCATTTTTGGTTTCGAAGGTTTTTACCAGCGAATCCGGAACGTTGTTGCCGTTTTCCTTGTCTTTGCCGGAATAATCAATTTCCTGAATACATCTGCCGCTGGGAATGTAGTATTTTGCTACCGTAACTTTTGCTTTAGTATTATAGCTTAACGGCAGGATGTTTTGCACCAATCCTTTACCAAAAGTGCGCTCACCAATCAGCACACCCCGGTCTAAATCCTGCAATGCTCCTGATACAATTTCAGAGGCTGAGGCGCTGCGGTCGTTGATCAGTACAGCCACCGGAATGTCGCTGTCAATAGCCTTCCGGCGGGTTTTATAGGTTTTGTTTTTATCCTGAAGCTTACCTTTGGTTTCTACAATTAGCTCCCCTTTATCCACAAAGATGTCCAGGATATTCACCGCTTCATGGAGCAATCCTCCGCCGTTATTGCGCAAGTCAAGGACGATTGCCTCCATCTCGTGGTTTTCTTTCAGGTCTTCAAATGCATCGGCAACCGCTTTGCCGCTGTTATCGGTAAAGCTTCTCAGCTTGATGTATCCGGTTTTATTTTCCAGCATTCCGTAATATGGAATGTCGTCAATTTTAATTTCTTCGCGGGTAATGGTTTTCGTCAGCTTTTTTTCAATTCCGGGCCGCTCAATCACAATATCAAACGAACTCCCCGGCTGCCCTTTCATCAGCTCGCTTACCTGCGAGGCATCCATGCCTTTAACTTCTTTCCCGTCTATGGAAATGATGCGGTCTCCCGCTATCAGTCCGGCCTTATCTGCCGGAAAACCTTTGTAGGGTTCACTGATGATAATGTGTTTATCGCGTTTTTGAATCAAAGCCCCGATACCACCATATTGTCCGGTAGTCATAAACTGGTAATCCTCAATTTCTGATTCGGAAATATAAACTGTATAAGGGTCCAGCGATTCGAGCATGGCATCTATTGCAGCTTCGTTAAGTTCTCCGGGATTGATTTCATCAACATAACTCATCCTGAGTTCTTTAAGTAGCGAGGAGTAGATGTCAATATTTTTGGAGATTTCAAACTCTTTGCTCTGGCTGTAAGTTTGGAAACTTAAGAGCATTGCAAGCAAGAAAGTAGCAAATAATTTTAGTGTGTTTTTCATAACAAAATTTGTTTTTTAAGGCACTGGATCATAGCCGCTGCCACCCCAGGGGTGACAAGAAGCAAACCTTTTGATGGTTAGTTTGCCTCCTTTCAAAGGCCCGTGTTTTTTTATGGCTTCAGCTCCGTAGTTGGAGCAGGTAGGTGTATACCTGCATGAACCCGGCGTGTAAGGAGAAATTCCGTACTGATAAAACCGGATTAATCCAACAAAAAGTTTACTCAAGATTATTTTTATCACTTTCATATAGTCTGTGATAATCTTTGTAAAAGTATGATTATTTTTTCCTCAATCTCTTTATATGAAGGCATTTTTTTCCCGATAAAAACGAATGCAAGCAGCAATTGTTCTTGATTTTCCTCGAGCTGAGCATAAAGCGGCAATTTGTTTTTCCGGTAAGCTTCTCGCATTAGGCGCTTTATGCGCACCCGGTCGGTGGCTTTTCTAAAGTTTTTTTTTGAGACACTCAATAACACCTGTGCCGGGTATCCGGTTGACAGCGTATCTTTTTCCCACCACATCAGCAATGGATATTCAAACATTTTTTCGCCCTTATTAAAAACATGATCAATTGCTTTACGGCTTTTGAGTCGCTCATGTTTTTTTAGCGATAGACGTTTATGTCTGATATCATAACTCATGATTTTGCCTTTGGCTTAAGGAAGAATGCAGGTAAAAATGCAGGATAACGGCTATTTCTTTTTCTTGTTTTTTTCAAGGTATTGATCTATGGCCATGGTCATTGAAGGGGCCGTTTTTGTGGGCGCTTCAATGTCAAGCCTTAGTTTTTTTCCTTTGATAGCCTTTTTTGTAGCCGGTCCAAACGCACCTATTAGCTTATCGCCCTGTTCAAAATCCGGGAAGTTTTCAAACAATGATTTGATACCGCCCGGACTGAAGAAGATGAGCATGTCATACTTTTTAATGTCTAATTTAGAGAGATCACTGGGTAAGGTTTTATACATTACCGCAGTGGTGTATTTTACTTTTTCTTTATCCAGCATAGTCATGATGGGCTTCTTAGAAGTGTTGGAGGTGGGAATAATAAACTTCTCACTGTTGTGCTTTTTGACAATATCCACCAACTCCGGAATGCTCTGATTTCCGTAAAAGATTTTTCTTTTCCGGTACTGCACATATTTCTGAAGATAATAAGCAGTTGATTCTGAAGTACAGAAATATTTCATCGTATCGGGAACTTCTACGCGCATTTCTTCGCACAGCCTGAAGAAATGGTCTACCGCATTGCGGCTGGTCAAAATTACGGCTGTGTGGTCTTGTATCCGTATCTTGGACTGACGAAACTCTTTAGAGCTAACCCCTTCAATCTTAATAAACTTTTGAAAATCAAGGTCCAGCTTATGTTGATCCGCCAACTGACTGTAAGGTGATTTCTCAAGATCTGCCGGCTTGGGCTGGGATATTAGGACGTTTTTTATTTTCATATTTCTCTTTATTATCGCTTCTGGTTACCCATCAAAACACTGCTATATATGCTTTTCTATTACTTTATAAAGCAATAGGACAGGCAGTATTTCGAGGGTGCAAAGATACAAAATAATATAGAATGGAAAAAAACCTTCGGTTTTACGTCCAATAATAAAAGTTCTGATTAGGCGGTAAATAAAAATGAACAAAACAAAATACAGCGGAGCAAGCAACAAAAAATCATTATCAAGGTAGAAGTGAAATACTACAAAGACAAATAAAACTAAAGCTGCGGTTACGTTAATTACATATTGATTTGCCAGGTTCAGAAAGCTCGAAACCGGAGATTTAAAGAGCTTGCCAATGGTTAATATCAAGATATCCTTAAAAACCCAAAAAATGGCTATAGCCACTGACAATTGGGCTACCAGTAATAAGTCTTCTGCATTTTCAAAAGGCCATGTTTGAATGTAGTAATCATGAAATCCATATGCGTATAATGCGGCCACCAAAACACTAACCAGAAAAAGAGCTGCTGATGCCGGATTAAAAAATACATTGCCTTCGTCTCTCAGCCATGTTAAACGGCGAATAGAATAAGAAGCTCCGGCTATCATCTGGAAGCGGCGGGGAGCATAATTGCGCGCTATGGCAATAAGTAAAAGTATCCCCGCAGCCACCAAAAAGAACCAGTCATTATTTTCAGTTTGTCTTAGTATTGGCTCCATATCACCCTCAATATCAGCAAATAAATTAACCTGGTTGGGTGTTTTTGATGAAGTCAGACTTAAAAAATCCACTTGATGCACTGTTTTTCTTCGTTTTCAGCAAAAATAACTCAAAAGGATGATAATATCCCGAAAGGGCAAAACAAAAAATTGCTTATCTAAAATCATTTTGAATACAAGAATACTTGCAAAATTTAACGTTATTCTCTTAGGAACAAAATATAAAAGGTTATATTTTCGCGAAATGTTGATAATCAGATATTTTTTATCATAAATGTCAAAGTTTTTTAATTAAACCTTACGTTCGAAATGAGCTTACTTAAAAGCATAAGGCAGAGTGCCAAAGAATTGCAGAAAACCATTGTTCTTCCTGAAGGACTGGAAGAACGAACACTGCAGGCTACCAACACAATAATAGAAGAGGAGCTGGCTCAAATTATATTGATGGGCAACAAACAGCAAATTAAGGATAAAGCGGATTCGCTAAAACTAGATAGCATAGACCAGGCAACCATCATTGATCCGGTCACTTATGAAAAGAAAGAATATTATGCCGGCATGCTTGCCGAGCTGCGCAAGAAAAAGGGATTGACCCGCGAAGAAGCTTTAAAATTAGTAGAAGATCCCTTGTACCTCGCTACGCTTTTAATCAAAGATGGCAAAGCCGATGGCGAAGTAGCCGGGGCTGAAAATGCTACTGGAAACGTATTGCGCCCGGCTTTCCAGGTGATAAAAACGCTGCCCGGTATTAGCGTGGTTTCGGGAGCGTTCCTGATGATTTTTAAAGACTGCAAGTATGCTCCGGAGGATATTTTGGTATTTGCAGACTGCGCAGTACATCCCGATCCAGACGCCTCGCAGCTTGCCGAGATAGCCGTCTCAACCGCAGGTACAGCGCGCGATATAGCAGGCCTGGAGCCTAATGTGGCTATGCTTAGCTTCTCTACCAAAGGAAGCGCAAAACATGAAATGGTAGACAAAGTAGCTGAAGCCACACGCATTGCCAAAGAAATGGCTCCGGGTGTAAATATCGATGGAGAATTGCAGGCTGATGCCGCGTTGGTTGAAAAAATTGGTTCTAAAAAAGCACCGGAAAGCAGTGTAGCCGGAAAAGCCAATGTGCTTGTATTTCCCTCGCTCGAAACCGGAAATATTGCCTATAAACTGGTGCAGCGATTAGCTGGAGCGGAAGC
>JBNJGK010000166.1:0-5059 GCA_051747665.1 Bacteroidota bacterium
AGCTGTGTATTTTTAATGTTTCGTTTTTTAGCTTTTTCAAATCGTTAACAATTAGTAATTTTTCTGCTCGGTTTTAATTGGGGCTAATATATTCCTGTAAAAATCGGATTATCATCTCAAAAATAGGATAATAAAAAATCGATATCCTGAATACTTTATATAATATGACAACTTACTGATGGACATATGATTATATTAATACGAAAGTAAAATAGAAACGCTAAAATCCCTACTTCATAACCTTCGTTAATACCACCCGCAGTTCGCTGATGATCATGGCTGTGGCGCCCCAGATAATTTGGTCGTCTACTAAAAAGCAGGGGACGTGTACGTTGCCATATTTTTCAAGGTTGATGTTTTTTCGCACTACGGCTTCGGGGTCTATAATGTCTTCCAAATCGATTTCGATGAGTTTTTCCACTTCATAGGCATCTTTCCGCATAGAAGGCGCTTCATCAACAATGGCTACATAGGGCGTTACCATAAAGTTGCTGGGCGGAATGTATAAGTTAGATAATTTCCCCACTACTTGCTCTGGCTCAACAGAAACGCCGATTTCTTCCTGGGTTTCGCGAAGCGCTGTCTGCAGAAGGTTTTCATCCTCCTTTTCATGCTGACCTCCCGGAAAAGAAACCTGTCCGCTGTGAACTCCGTCATATTGAGGCCGCAAAATTGTTATGGTTCTGAATTTGTCTTCGCGCGGATAAATGAGGATAAGAATAGCGCTTTGCCTGGCATTGCGGCGCGGTTGTTTAGGAAAATTTTTGCGGGTAGCAGGTTCTAAGTGCTTATGTGCTTCGCTACCCGGCAATACATCACGAAGCAGTAAAGAAAGCGATTCTCTTATTTGGTCGATGCTATAGCGCATAAATAAACATTTGGCCGCAAAAATAACATAAAAATGATGTACCGGTTTCCAAATTAGTTGTAATTTTAAGCCTTCTAAAGAAAGCAATTACTTAAGATCATGGGACAACATAAATACGAAGAATCTGTTTTTACTACGGAACAAAAAAAAGGGGAACAAACCCTGATTCTGTATAATGATGAAGTCAATACGTTTGATCATGTGATTGATTGTTTGATAGAAATATGTAATCATTCTCCCGAACAGGCTGAACAATCGGCTATGATTGCACATTATAAAGGGAAGTGCGGCGTGCTCGAAGGCGAATACAGCAAACTGAAAAAAGCACATGATGCTATGATTAGGAGAGAACTGTCAGTATCTATAGAATAATTTAAATTATGACATTACTTATTGCTTTAGTCGTTATCGGCTTGCTTTTTCTTTTGCTTGAAATTTTGGTGATTCCCGGCACTACGGTAGCCGGTATCATCGGTTCAGCATTGATAGTAATTGCTATCTGGCAATCATATGCCCGTTTTGGCAGCGAAACGGGTATCATTTTCCTGGGGTCTGTGATCGTGCTTTCTGTTCTTACCCTTTATTTTTCGCTGAAGGGACGCACATGGAAACGGCTGATGCTGAATTCGGAAGTAGAAGGAAAGGTAGATCATTTTGAAAAGTATCGCCCGCAAGTAGGAGATGAAGGCGTGACTATTTCCAGGCTTTCGCCAATGGGAAAAGCCCGCTTTAATGATGATTATTTTGAAGTAAAGTCGTATTCCGGCTATGTTGATCCGAATACGGAAGTAGTGATAAAAAAAATTGAACACAACAGTATTATTGTAAAACCAAAACATATTTGACATGGAAGGAGAACTTGCTGTTTACATTGCCATAGGGATTGCCTCAATTTTCGGATTATGGGTACTTTTCTATTTTGTTCCCGTAGGATTATGGTTTACGGCTTTGCTATCCGGTGTACGGATTTCATTGCTGCAACTTATTTTTATGCGCTGGCGGAAAGTCCCGCCACAGATTATCGTGCGCAGTATGATTTCAAGTACGAAGGCCGGATTGAATCTCGGCCGGAATGACCTTGAAGCACATTACCTGGCCGGTGGTCACGTGCAGGATGTAGTGAATGCGCTGATTTCCGCCGACAAGGCAAACATGGATATCGAATTTAAAACCGCTACTGCCATAGACCTGGCCGGAAGAGATGTGCTGGAAGCCGTGCAGATGTCGGTTAATCCCAAAGTTATCGAAACACCTGCCATTACAGCCGTAGCAAAAGACGGTATTCAGCTTATCTGTAAAGCACGCGTAACGGTAAGAGCAAATATCAGGCAGCTTGTGGGAGGCGCCGGAGAAGAAACCGTGTTGGCCAGAGTAGGTGAAGGCGTTGTTTCTTCTATCGGCTCGGCTGATACGCACAAAATGGTGCTCGAAAACCCGGACTCTATCTCAAGAGTGGTGCTGGACAAAGGACTGGATTCAGGTACAGCTTACGAAATCCTGTCTATTGATATTGCCGATATTGATATCGGTAAAAACATCGGCGCCGGACTGCAAATCGATCAGGCCAATGCAGATAAGAATATTGCACAGGCTAAAGCAGAAAAGCGCAGGGCTATGGCCGTGGCTCTGGAACAGGAAATGAAAGCCAAAGCCCAGGAAGCCCGTGCTGAAGTGATACAAGCGGAAAAACAAATTCCTGAAGCAATATCACAAGCATTAAAAGAAGGAAACTTAGGTGTGATGGATTATTATCGCTTAGATAATATCCAGGCCGACACTAAAATGAGAAATTCTATCTCTACCCCGCCTGATGCTTCGCAGGATGATAATTATGAGGGTAAAGAAGGCAAAAAACCGGATAAAGATGAATAGAAATTCATAAATTTGTAACCGGAAAAAACGCCTGTAGAACTTCTCTTACAGGCGTTTTTTTTCGGGTTTCTGAAAAGATTTTTATGATCGAAAATATTGAAAATACCCGTTTGGAGAGTCGAAAAGCATATTTGCTACAACTACTGGCAGATGAAACAGGGCCGGGAGAAAAAGAGAAACTGAATAAGGCATTGGAAATCCTGCATACACACTGTGGTGAGATGCAGCATACAGATGATTCTCTTTTTGAGCGGCATCCGGTAGAAGTGGCAATCAGCGTGGTAGAAGACCTGGGCCTGGGATACAACTCGGTGCTGGTTGCTTTGCTGCATATCTTACCCAATCATTGTGATTTTGAACTGAAGGATATTGAAAAGCACTTCGGAAAAGAGGTGGCCGGATTGATTGAAGAGTTTCTCAGGATTTCATCCATCCGGATTGATAAACCTTCTCTTTATTCGGATAATTTCAGGAACCTCCTGCTTTCATTGGTAAAAGATATACGGGTTATTCTAATAAAGCTGATCGATCGTGTGCATATGATGCGCACTTTGGGAGGTGTAGAGGAAAAGGCCAGGAAAAAGATTAGCAACGAAACATTTTATCTGTACGCACCCCTGGCTCACCGGCTGGGTTTATATCGAATGAAAACCGAGCTGGAGGACAACGCCATGAAGCATACACATCCTGAGATTTATCAGGATATCCAGCGAAAGCTGAAGGAAACAAAAGATGAAAGGGAAAAATACATTCAGGAGTTTATTGAACCCATTCAGCATGCGATTAAATCGCAGGGGTTTGATTTTGAAATCAAAGGCCGCTCAAAATCTGTTTTCAGTATCTGGCAAAAAATGAAGAAACAAAACGTAGACTTTGAGCAAGTGTATGATGTTTTTGCCATTCGCATTATTCTTAATAATACCATTGAAAATGAGAAAGCCGATTGCTGGAAGGTGTATTCCATTCTTACAGATAAATACACACCTAATCCCACACGCCTGCGCGATTGGGTAACCGTACCCAAAGCAACCTCCGGGTATGAGTCGCTGCATACTACTGTAAAAGGGCCGGCAAACCGCTGGGTGGAAGTACAGATAAGAACCCGCCGAATGGATGATATAGCTGAAAAAGGGCAGGCAGCACATTGGAAATACAAAGAAGGAAGCGCCCGGAAAAGCTCCGATGAGGAAAAACTCAAAACAATTCGTGAAATCCTGGAGCAGACTACTGCTGCAGAACTTGAAGAAGGCGGGGATGGAAAAATCGATCTTTATAAAGATACGATTTTTGTATTCACCCCCGATTATGACCTGAAAAAGCTACAGGCTGGTTCTACGGTATTGGATTTTGCTTATCATATCCACTCAAAAGTAGGAGAGAAGTGCACCGGTGCGATTATCAACAACAAAAATGTACCCATTAGGTACGAATTGCAAAACGGCGATATGGTGAAAGTGCTCACTTCTAAAAACCAGAAACCTGCACCGGACTGGGTGAATTATGTTATATCAAACCGGACCCGCACAAAGATTAAGCGTTCGCTGAGGCAAATGAACTATCAGCATGCCGATGCCGGTAAGGCAATCTTAATGCGAAAACTGAACCAGCTAAAGATGACGTATAGTGATGAGGCGGTTAATAAACTCATCCAACATTTTAAGGTTAAAACGTCGCAGGACCTTTATGAAGGCATCGGCAACCAGGATTTTGACGTTAGTTCGCTGAAGGATATTTTGCAGGAGGAGCCACCTGAAGCCAAACCGGTTCTGCCTAAGACAACAGTTGCAAAACAAACAGAAATAAATACAGGGCAGGATGTGCTTTTAATTGATAATGAAAGCATAAACGATTATAAACTGGCCAACTGCTGCAAGCCGGTGTTTGGAGATGATATTTTTGGGTTTGTTACCGTGGGTGAAGGCGTAAAAATACACCGCACAAACTGCCCCAATGCTCGCCAGCTCAAAGAAAAATACAGTTACCGGATTATTGAGGCCCGCTGGTACAATCCTGATGACCAAGCCGAATATTTGTCGGAATTGAAAATTACAGGAGCTGATAAGCTGGGGATGGTGAGTCGCATTACGGATGTGGTTTCCGGTGAGATTCGTGTGAACATGCAGTCAATAAATTTTAGCAGCAGCGGCGGTGTTTTTACAGGATACCTTGTAGTACATGTCACCACCAGCAAAGTGCTGGATACACTGATCAACAAACTGAGAAAAATGCCGGATATTGACAGGGTAATCCGTATCAGGTAAAAATGTGTTTCTTTTCCGCTACTGTTTTCGGTTTTGATTTTGATTTTGATTTTGATTT
>JBNJGK010000167.1:0-4960 GCA_051747665.1 Bacteroidota bacterium
TTGAAAGTCCCGGGGTGGTAAAAAAATCTTATCCTCGTTTTTGGATAGAATTGTCCCGGTTGGGGTTTGAAATTATTGAAGAATCTTCGTAAGTTTACAAATTTATAACCGGAAAGACCGGTAAAAGAACAAGGTTTATCAAAACACCTTCTTATGAAGAAGCTTTATTTTTTGCTTTTCACGATGTTTCCTGTTTTCATATTAATCGCCACAGGAAGCCACTTACGAGGTCAAAGCGCAAACTGTATTGATTCTGATCCCTTTTGTACGGGAACCAATTATGTTTTTCCTGCTTCTGTTGGAGCGGGCGAGGCAGAGCAAGGCCCTGATTATGGGTGTCTATTATCCCAACCCAATCCGGTATGGTATCATATGCAGATAGATGATCCGGGTGATCTGATTCTTGAGATGAATTCCACACCCGAAAAAGATATTGACTTTATATGCTGGGGTCCTTTTGATGATCCTTTTGAACCCTGTGTGGATGATTTGACAGGCGATAAAATTGTTGACTGCTCTTATTCAACCGATCCTACGGAAACTTGTACGGTTCCGGATTCAGAAACAGGTGAATACTATATCATCATGATTACGAATTATTCTGATGAGCCCTGTAACATCAACTTTTTTCAGACTGGAGGAGAGGCTACTACCGATTGCAGTATCGTGCCGCCACAATCCGGTTCCAATAGCCCCATTTGCGAAGGTGAAACATTGCAGCTAACAGCCGCCGATGTAGAAGGAGCTTCATATTTTTGGACAGGGCCTCAGGGTTTTAGCTCAACAGAGCAAAATCCGCAGGTTCAAAATGCTACACCTGACCATAGCGGTACCTATGAGGTGGTTATTGAGCTGGGCGGCATAGAAAGTGACCCGTCAGAAACGGATGTCGTAGTTGCTGAATCCCCAACAGTGGATGCAGGCGAAGACCAAACCATTTCATTTGGTATGTACACCACCTTGCATGGTGAGGTGGATGGCGATGACAGCAATTTTGATTTTTCATGGCAGCCGGAAGCATTGCTGGATGATCCTACAATACTGGAGCCGCAAACAGTAAACCTTGAAGAGACTACTACTTTTGCCTTGATGGCCACGCATGCCGAATACGGATGCTCCGATTCAGACCAGACGACGGTAATTGTAGAAGGAGATCCGCTATCTGTTCAGATTATTTCTGAAGATGAGATATGCCAGGGTGAGCAAATTGCATTGCAAGCGGAGGTTGTAGGCGGTTCAGGTTCGTATGATTATTACTGGACTTCCGATCCGCCGGGATTTGAATCCACTTCTCCAAATCCGGAAGTGGCGCCCTCAGAAAATACTACTTATATCCTTGAAGTAGATGATGGTTATAATCTTACCACAGACCAGAAACTGATAGTTGTTCATGGGCTTCCTGCTGCAGATGCCGGCCAGGATCAAAGCATAGCTTATGGAACCAGTACACAATTGTTTGGCACGGTAGAAGGAAATGAGAATAATTATGATGTAACCTGGCAACCGGAAGAACTTCTGGAGTCTGCTGATGTATGGGAACCTTATACATTGCAACTGGAAAATACACAGGCGTTTACTATGACTTTGGATGAGACGGAAACCGGCTGCACAGGTTCTGATGAAGTTATCGTTACAGTAACGGGCGGACCGCTGAGCGTTACTGTGAATGCCTCAGCAGAGTATGTTTGCTATGGTGATCAGGTACAGTTAACAGCCTATGGAAGTGGAGGATCGGGGGATTATTCTTTTTCCTGGAGCAGCGAGCCGGAAGGCTTTAGCTCGGATTTACCGAACCCGGTAGTGGCGCCGGAAGAAGAAACTACGTATCACGTGGTTTTGGATGATGGATACAATACAACAGAACAAAGCATTACTATTGATGTAAAAGAGAATCCACAACTGGAAGTGATGAACGATACTTCGATAGTGTATGGAAATAGTTTGCAACTGGAAGCCTTTGCCATGGCAGGAACGCCTCCTTATGAATATGCATGGTCGCCCGAAGATTATTTGATTGAAAATGATGTTGCGGAGCCTGTGACGACAGCATTATATGAAAACACGGATTTTTATGTTGAAGTAAGTGACGCATGGGGTTGTGAATCCGAAACGCAAGAAGTCGCGGTTACAATCGAAACCAATACCTTGACAGTTTCTGTAACACCGGGTAATCCTGAGATCTGTTTTGGCGATAGTGTGTTGCTTCAGGGTAGCTATACGGGTAATATCGGACAGGCCGAGACATATTGGGAGGATGAAGAGGGCAATTTGTTATCAGGAGAACAGCAAATGATGGTTTCGCCTTCGGCAACTACCGATTATTATTTTGTAACGGAAGATGATTATTTTATGGATTCTAAGAGCTGCAAGGTAATTGTGTATTCAAATCCTGATATAGGTATCCAGGCAGAAGGATACACGATTGAGGAAGGAACCCTTTCATTGTGTGTGTATGATACGGTTACTTTAGCGGCATCAGAACACAGTTATGAATTTTTCTGGTCAAACGGCGCTACCACTCCGGAAATTGAAATTAGCACTTCGGGAATCTCTATGGACATGCAACATTATGAAGTAGCGGCAACAAGTGAGTTTGGATGTGTTTCTAACGACAGCATTATGGCGGTTTTTACATTTAGTGGTTGTGTTGGAGTAGAAGAATACGGTAATGAAAGGTTGGAGATATATCCTAATCCCGCAAAGGAATATCTGAAAATTATGATGCCAGAAAAAGCCAGGGGCAATACCGTTGAAATAAAAGTGACGACAATAAATGGGAATGTTGTGTTAAGCGATAGGGTTAATAATGATGAATATATTATTGACGTGAAGGAATGGGGAGCCGGAGTGTATTTCCTTTCTGCAGCATTTTCAGAAACAGTATTCACTGCATCATTTCTTGTTAAATGATGCGAATGGATTTAAAAACAACTTTTTGGGCTTCAATGCTGTCAGATTAATGTAAATTTGTAGTCAAATTGAGGAGTTTATCATGAAATTATTTTTTAAAATCAGTCTGGTCTGCAGCATGCTGTTGTCTGTTGCGGGAATTTCCGTATTATCAGCGCAAAGCGCCATTACAGAAGATGCATTTATTAAGCAAACCGAAGTAAAGGAAAGAAAAATCATATACCATATCGATTTCACACAATTATCAGAACGTTATGATAAAGTTCGTTTTGTTAATGATTTGTATGAGCAAGATGATATCATAGTTACTGACAATGACTTGAATAGCAAAACCTTTTCTGTATCAGCCTATAAAAAATATCCCCCTGAACATATTAAAGCGCTTGTTTTAGGTCTTAAAGCATCCACAGAGCGGAGCAGTGCATTAAAGACTTCACAACAAAAAAAGGACTGGCTAAAACATCATGATAAATTTCAGAAAAAGGAGAAATAAGTGATGAGAAGAATTGTTTTACTATTAATGTTTCTGGGATTAACTTTTTACAGCATCAGCCAGAGCAGCTCTTGTTTTGAGTCTGACCCGTTCTGTACAGGAACCAGCTATGAATTTCCGGCATCTACCAATGCCCCGCCGGCTGAAGATGGGCCTGATTATGGATGCCTTACCACGCAGCCCAATCCAGTTTGGTATCATTTGCGGATCGAAGTACCCGGTGATATTGTGATTGATATGTATTCTGAACCTTTGGTGGATATTGATTTTATTGCCTGGGGACCTTTTGATGATCCTTATGAGCCGTGTCTTGATGACCTTACCGGGGATAAAATAGAAGATTGCAGCTATTCCGGCAGTTCTACGGAAACCTGCAACATTACAGGAGCTGAGGAGGGTGAATATTACATCCTCATGATTACGAATTTTTCAAATCAGGAATGCAATATCAATTTCTCACAAACCGGTGGCGACGGCGCTACGGATTGTGGTATTCTCCCCGGACAAATATCATCGAATGCACCTGTTTGTGAAGGCGACACTTTGTTTTTGTCAGCAAACACGGTTAGCGGCGCTGAATATAACTGGACAGGCCCTGACGGATTTACTTCCTCACAGCAGGATATTGTGATTCCGGATGCCTCACAGGAAAATGCAGGAGAATACGAGCTGATTATTGAAGTGGGAGATGAAGTGAGCGATCCGGTTTATTATGATGTAGTAGTGCACGAAACCCCGCAGATGAACGCCGGAGAAGACCAAAGTATTCCTTTTGGAACCTTTACAGAACTGGAGGGTTCGTTGGAAGGCACTCCTGAAGATTACGATATCATATGGGAACCTGATGATATGCTTCAGCAGAATGGTGTATTGAATCCCACAACGGTGAACCTTGAGTCTACCGTAGAATATACTTTGCGCACCACCGCTGAAGCTACCGGATGTTACAGCGAGGATAATGCGGTCGTTACGGTTACGGGTGGCCCGCTGTCAGTAGAAGTTTCTACGGTATCCGATGAAATATGTTATGGAGAGCAAATCCAGCTCAGGGCACAAACCTCAGGAGGTTCCGGAGATTATGAGTATGAATGGAGTGCTGAATCGGGAGATTTCAGCTCGGACATTTACAATCCTACAGTAGCTCCGGAAAGCACCACCACCTACAACGTGGAAGTAACTGACGGCTTCAATACAGTTACCGGGCAGGTTACAGTGGTTGTTAATGAATTGCCGATGGTAGAAGCGGTTGACGATTTTTCCATTCCTCATGGAACCAGTACTACTCTGGAAGCCACAGCCAGCGGCGGTACAGGAAGTTATTCTTATAGCTGGGAAGATGAAACTTTCCTGGTGGAAGATGATGTGGCTAATCCACAGACGACGAATTTATATAATCCCACTACGTTTACGGTTGAGGTTACTGATGCCAAAGGATGCCAAAGTGGTGAAGACCAAACGCTGGTTTCGCTCAGCGGTGGTCCGCTTACGGCAGTTCCGTCTGCATCACCGCAAACTATCTGTTATGGCGATACTACCTTGCTTAAAGCTGCTGCAAGC
>JBNJGK010000168.1:0-4851 GCA_051747665.1 Bacteroidota bacterium
CGGCGGAAGCATAACACGAACCGCATTGTATGTGCCCGCTATTGAAATGGCTTTGATACCGTTCAGGCCGGAAAATGCATCGCTTTATGGTAAATGAAAAAGGAATAGCATAATGCTATATGCATTTTTATGATTTTTTTTCTGCTAGCGCTTTCTTCTTTGCGAAGAGGTTTTAGTCTTATTTTTAGATTTGTTTTTATTGGCAAAGAATTCCTGTTTTCTTTTTTGCTTCTCTTTTTCCTGGGCTTTCTTTTCTTCCTGGTTCATCGGGCGCTCGGTTTGTGGAAAAGGATGCCCGTTAACGCGCTCTATTCTGCCTTTAATCAGCTTTTCGATATCTTTCACATACCCGTTTTCTTCCGGTTCGCACAGGGAAATTGCTGTTCCTTCGTCTCCGGCGCGTCCCGATCGCCCAATCCGGTGCACATACGTCTCTGATTCATTGGGGATGTCGTAATTGATTACGTATTTAAGTTTGTCGATGTCTATGCCGCGCGATGCCAAATCAGAAGCTACCAGCACCCTTATTTTCCGCTCCTTAAATTTGGCTAAAGTCTTTTGGCGCTGATTCTGGGATTTGTCGCCATGGATGGCCTCTGATGCGATGTTTTGCTTTTTCAGATTGCGGACAATTTTGTCAGCGCCATGCTTGGTACGCGAGAATAACAAGACCGGATCGATATCCTGGTTTTCCAGAATATGAAGGATCAGGTCTTTTTTGTTCTTTTTGTTGGTGTAATACAGGTACTGCTTAATTGTTTCAGCGGGTGCGGATTCCCTGTTGATCTCCACTTTTTTGGGGTGGGTCAGGATTTTCCGCGAAAGTTCCACAATATTTCGGGGTAACGTAGCTGAGAAAAACATAGACTGTCTTTTATCCGGCAGTTTAGCTATAATTTTACGGATATCATTGATAAAACCCATGTCGAGCATGCGGTCTGCCTCATCCAGCACAAAGTACTGGATATTGTCCAGGCTGATAAAGCCCTGGTCTATCAGGTCAAGCAGCCTTCCCGGAGTAGCCACCAGGATATCCACGCCGCTTTGCAAGGTGTTGGTTTGTGTTTTCTGATTTACGCCGCCGAAGATGACAGCCGTTTTCAGGCCTGTGTATTTCCCGTAGGTTTTGAAGCTCGTATCAATTTGAATGGCGAGCTCGCGGGTAGGAGTGATTATGAGCGAGCGGATGTTGTGCTTTTTTCTATTGCCGGATGCCGAGTAGAGGTGTTGCAAAATCGGGATGGCAAAAGCGGCTGTTTTGCCGGTACCGGTTTGAGCGCTCCCCAGCAGGTCATGCCCGTCAAGAAGTAATGGAATGGTTTGGTGCTGGATGGGTGTAGGTGTTGTATATTCTTCCTCTTTGAGAGCCTTTAAAACAGGCTCAATAATTTTCAGTTCTGTAAATTGCATTGATTGTTGTAAATTTAATCCCGGCGAGTATTCTTTCGTTAAAGGTTTTCTCTTGAGAGATATTGTTATTTCGCGCCAAAGATAAGCATAAAACCCGAGCTAATAACAAAATCGCGCAAGATTGCCTGAAATAGGAGTTTTTTTATCGGTAAATATTTTATAAGCTGCACGATATAAATGGTTATTTTGAGATTGTTCAATTAGACAGCATTGTCTTTACTTGCGGACTCTTTTGTGTTATATTAGCCCCAATTAAAACAGAGTAATTGAAATAAATCAAAATAAGGTATTATCAAAGGAATACAAAGACAAGCTGTTGAAAAGGATTGAGGGTGACTTAATTGCACAATATCTTGCTTTATATAATAGCAAAGTTTCAGGAATCGATCTAACTAAGATCGATAATGACGATAATGATATAAGTGTTAGATTTAGAAAACTTAATGATTACTTCTTTGAGAATGAATTAAATAAATTAAAAAGTAATAGGTACTACGAGAAAAAACTGTAATGAGCTAACGATAAAATGAATTAACAATGTCCCAAAAGAAACACATCCGCAACAGCACAGCCGAATTTCTGATATTTACCAAGCAGAGTGGCCAGGAAAGCATTGAAGTCCGCTATGAAGATGATACTATCTGGCTGACACAAAAACTGATGGGTCGATTGTTTGATGTGGAAACCCACACCATCAACTATCATCTGAAGGAAATTTTTAAAACCGGTGAAATTGAAGAAGATTCAGTTATTCGAAAATTTCGAATAACTGCTGATGATGGGAAACAATATCTCACAAAATTCTACAACCTGGATGCTATAATTTCAATAGGCTACCGTGTCAATTCCAAACGCGCTACAGAATTTAGGCGTTGGGCTACACAGGTTTTGAAGCAATACGCCATTAAAGGATATGTGCTCGACAGGAAAAGAATGGAAAACGGAGCTTTCCTGGATGAAGATTATTTTGAGCATCTGCTGGAAGAGATCCGGGAAATCCGGCTCAGCGAAAGACGTTTTTATCAAAAGATTACGGATATCTATTCCACGAGTATCGACTATGATAAAAATGCGCCGACCACCCGTGACTTTTTTGCCAAAGTGCAAAACAAAATCCATTACGGAATCCATCACCATACCGCAGCCGAACTCATCAAGGCCCGGGCAGACAGTAAAAAGGAAAATATGGGGCTGACAAGTTGGGAAAATGCTCCCGACGGGAAAATTCTAAAATCGGATGTGACTGTGGCCAAAAACTACCTGACTAAAGATGAACTTGAGTCGATGGGAAGAATCGTCAACGCTTTCCTTGACCTTGCAGAAGATCGGGCACGCCGCCAAATCCCCATGACCATGCAGGATTGGAGCGAAAGACTGGATAAGTTTCTGGAATTTAATGACCGGGAAATCCTGCAAAATCCGGGCAAAGTTTCTGCCGAGATAGCAAAGTCTCATGCCGAAAG
This sequence comes from Bacteroidota bacterium, assembly GCA_051747665.1. Lineage (GTDB taxonomy): Bacteria > Bacteroidota > Bacteroidia > Bacteroidales > JAIPAH01 > JAIPAH01. Next base: position 2,874 of record JBNJGK010000168.1, read on the forward strand.
CGAGTTTGAAAAATTCCGCCTAAGACAAGACCGGCTTTATGAAAATGATTTTGATAAAATGCTCCAAGAAAAGAAAAAGGGAAAAAATAAGAAATGAACCTAATAATTTGCAGGTTTATGAATCACAGGTGTTGGCTGAGGAGGAAATATGGGTAGCGGAAAGGAGTGTGGTTGAAAAACTTAATTTTCTATTATATCTTTGAAGTGTGTTTTCAATGCCTTTGTGGCTGTCTGAAAACCAGACGCTAACAGGTCTATCGAAGCTGTCAGGTCAAATTAAAATGCTGATTGATAACCATTCAGCGTTTGCAGCTCCTGAAAGCGTTTTCGTCAAGGATGATTTTTGGATAAGCTCACAAAACCAAAAAGTTCCGGGATTACGCACACCCAAACTCTGGTGTAAACGCATTCCGGGGCTTTTTTCATTATCTCTGGTTGATAGCTATTTCATATGATTTAAAGTAGCTTTGTACATCGTATTAGCAGGCCAAATGTATCCTGTAATAGCGGGCTCACTGATAGCAAAGCCTGCCAATACCCTTCGGGAGGATGCTTTGGCTTGTTTTTGGTTTGATTTAAGCAGCATTTTTCCATTGAAATAACATAAAAAAGACGCCCGAAAGTAAGTGCGTGGCAGTAACAATCCACGGTTTTCTCTCTGACGTCTGTTTGTAATACAAATTTACAATGTATGCTCTGTATTCTTCAAGACTTAAAAACAGAAATTGTAAAAGGTATGTTAAAGCAAAACTATTTTAAAGAGCGCTGAAGCACTGAATAACATCTAACCCAAGGTGCATAAAACCGACCATATTTTTAGGGGCTTATTTGTTAAAATTTTGTATGCATGATAACCCGGGGAGTTTATTCCATGAACTTTTTTACAAAACGATAGGAAGATAAAACCGTAAGTTCTGAATTTTTAAAATCACCTTCATTTCTGGTAATAATATGACTTATCCCGGATTTTTGGGCGGCAAAATTTTGTACTGCATCTTCAAAATCCGCAATTTTTGAATGCAATGCTTTTAATATAACCGATTTATCAACATCCGCGACATCAATAAAATGTGTTAAATCGTTTATAAAGCGCAAAGCAGTGTCATTATTTTTCGCCCGGCTTATAAGATAATAAATGTCAGTTACAGCCGATGCACTGACAAATGCCGTTATTGTTCCCTCATAAGCCCCCATGAAGATAGTTCTGGCAGGCTCAAAGTACTGCGGCCGTTTCAGAAGATAATCCAGTACGATATTCGTATCCAGAAGTACTTTCATCAGGAATGCTTTTCATTAAGGTAATCAATACGTTTTTCCCTCCAATTTGTACTCATTTCCTGATTTGTAAGTAATCCCGCCCATTTTTCCTCAAATTCCTCATACGAGAATGCAGGCTGATTATCTCTTATATCAGGAGTTTCTTCTTCAAAGCTGACTTTCTCATTGGAAAATTGACGGAGAAATCGTTTCACATCTTCATAAACTGATTCATTAATATGTAAAACAAGCTTTTTCATATTCACCTTTTTTACAAAGATACTAAATTCAATTATCTACAACAAAGGAAACGAAACATGGTGAGGAGGCCCGCCCGTACCGAATTCCTAAGCTTCAGAATTACAGCGGGAATCTACCTGCTCTATGATATGGTGGAATATAAAAGCATTGTATTGAAGTGAGGAATCCGGTGTAAGCAGTAACTTGCAATCGTCAAATGTAATAACATAAAAAAAGACGCCTGAAAGTAGGTGCGTGGCAGTAACAACCCACGGTTTTCTTTCTGACGTCTGTTTGTAATACAAATGTACGATTTATGCTCTGAATTCTTTAATACTAATAAGCAAAATTTGTAACAGTTCTGTCAAAGCAAAACTATTTTAAAGGACGCTGAATCGCCCTGATGACTACCCTTTAGGCTGTAATACACCCGCAGGAATGCGGGTGCTAATCGCATGTGCCATTAGGTTTGTGTATCGAG
>JBNJGK010000169.1:0-4781 GCA_051747665.1 Bacteroidota bacterium
ACTAATTTTTTAACAGAGATTTAAAATATGTAACTTTGCACAATAATATTGTGTTTATGGACAAGGGCAGCATCCTGAGCAAAATCAATTCACCGGACGATGTTAAAAAGCTGAATGAAGCAGAGCTTGAGCAGTTAGCTGTTGAGTTGCGGAAGTTTATTATTGATGTTGTCTCTAAAAACCCCGGTCATGTTGGCGCAAACTTAGGGGTGATAGAAGTCACCCTGGCGCTGCATTATGTTTTCAACACACCTTATGACCGGTTAGTTTGGGATGTAGGTCACCAGGCTTATGCACACAAAATTATTACCGGGCGCCGTGACCGCTTTCACCTGAACCGCATGCTCGATGGCATCAGCGGCTTTCCGAAAATCAGCGAAAGTGAATACGATGCCTTTGGCACAGGACACTCCTCCACATCTATTTCAGCAGCGTTGGGTATGGCCGTGGCTTCCTCTTTGCTTGAGGATAACGGACGCCAGCATATCGCTGTAATTGGCGACGGCGCCATGACTGCAGGTATGGCTATGGAAGCCCTTAACAATGCAGGCGTCTCTAACAGTAACATACTGGTCATTTTAAATGATAATGGTATCGCCATAGATTCTAACGTGGGCGCTATGAAAGAATACCTGGCGCATATCACAGCCTCTAAAACCTACAATCGGTTCAGGGATTTTATCTGGAAAGTGATGGGCGGAAACACGAAATACGGAAGAAATTCGCGTGCGCTGGTCAGGCAAATCGGTAATGCCGTAAAGTCATCGCTGTTTAACAAAAGCAATCTTTTTGAAGCCTTTAATTTCCGCTATTTTGGGCCGGTGGATGGTCATGACCTGCCTTCGCTCATCAAAATCCTCGATGACCTTAAAAACATACCCGGTCCCAAACTCTTACATTGCGTAACGGTAAAAGGCAAAGGCTTTGATATGGCCGAGAAAGAGCAAACCCGCTTTCATGCTCCCGGACTGTTTGATAAAAACACCGGCGCCGAGGTAAAGAAAGAAGACTGCAACGGTAAGATGGCGCCAAAGTACCAGACGGTATTCGGCAAAACCATACTTGAATTGGCTCGTCAAAACCAAAAAATTGTAGGTATTACACCTGCCATGCCAACAGGTTGTTCAATGAATATCATGATGCATCATATGCCTGAGCGGGTATTTGATGTAGGTATTGCCGAGCAGCATGCCGTAACATTCTCAGCAGGAATGGCGGTGCAGGGTTTAATTCCATTTTGCAATATCTACAGCTCTTTCATGCAGCGAGCGTATGACCAGGTTATTCATGACGTGGCGCTGCAAAACCTGGATGTGGTTTTGTGTTTAGACCGCGGTGGATTGGTTGGCGAGGATGGCGCTACACATCATGGCGCTTATGACCTGGCTTATTTCCGCAGCATTCCGAATATGACGATAGCTGCGCCGATGAACGAGCAGGAGTTGCGCAACATGATGTTCACCGCACAGCTTGGCGGGAAAGGGCCCTTTGTAATTCGCTATCCGCGGGGCAGAGGAGTGATGCCTGAATGGAAAACACCGTTCGAAGAGCTAAAACCCGGAAAAGGCGCTGTTATTCATGATGGGGATGATATCGCCATTATTTCCATTGGACATCCCGGAAACTTCGCATTGGAGGCAGCAAAGAAACTAAAAGAAGCATCCGGAATTGGGGCTACTGTTTATAATATGCGCTTTTTAAAGCCTGTCGATGAAGAGCTGTTGCATCATGCCTGCAAAAAATTCAATCACATCATAACCGTAGAAGATGGTACTGTAGTTGGCGGATTAGGTAGCGCCGTATTGGAATTTATGGCAGATAAGGGTTATAAGTGTTCGCTGAAGCGGCTGGGTATTCCTGACCGCTTTATTGAACAGGGCACACCTGCTGAATTACACAAGCTGTGTGGCTATGATGCACAGAATATTGCAGATACGGTTGTGATGATGTTGCGCTAATTATTCTACGCGTAAGGCCGGAAATAGGGTGTTTTTTTGCATCCATCCCGAAAAGGAATCATAAAAACCGATACCGAACATAGACTCAGGTTCAAAAGCAATTACCAATTTATATTTCCGAAGCTGATCAGCCGGCGCAAAGTAATAATCCTGCGGATCTATGGATTTCAGGTATTTGTCCATTAACATGGGATAAGGCGTTTTAAGGCCTTCGTTTTCCACCATTTTCATTTCAATGATTTGCCTTCCGGTGATTCTGTCCTGCTTTTTGGGTTCATAGGAAGAAAACTTAAAATGATTGTTCTTCAGAAGCTCCACCAGTATGGTGTCCTTTTTTCTGATAAGATAACCACGAGGCGTTTCTGCCTTTAGCAGTGGTTTTATATGATAATGATAGTTGTTTACTGTAAATACTGTATCCTTGCCTGTTTTGATGTTTCTGAGCGGATATTTTAAATCTTTTTCGCCATCAAAATGGTCTTGCCGGATAATCACGCTGTCGCGGGATGCGATTTTGTGCTGAGCCTGTTCTACTTTCCTGGAAATGTTTGTGGTGTTTTCCGAGGCAAAAAGGCAAAGGGCTTTTGCCGTTTCATACTGGCTCAACGCCCTGCGGCGGATATTGTGAATGCTGTCTTTGCCATTCATGCCCTCTACAATAAAAGAAAGCGTGTTGGTGATGCCCAGGCTTTGCCGCCCGTCATTAATGTCGGTTGTGCTGTGCCGCAAACGTTCTCCTGAGGGGAAATGCCCCAAAGTATATTCAAAAAACGAGTAACCGAATTTTTCCAGCCGGTTTTTGATAAAAGGCATAACTTCCTTACGCTGATAACGTATTAAGCTGTCTGAAATATTTGGGTTGGTAAGCCCGCCCACCTGAATATCAAAATCACGACGATAGCCAAAATCCTTCCAGGAGTCCCCGTAAGGGTAATACTCATGAATATCCACGGTCATTACCGGGTGGTACGCTTCAAACACCCGGTGTATTGCACGCGTTTCTGTAGCTTGCATCAGCAGGTGATCGCGGTTCAGGTCGATGTCATTGATATTTCTTCTTTGGTGAAGGTCTCCGCCGTCGGGGTTAATCTGCGGCATCAGCAAAACATCTACAGAATCCAGCACACTGTCAAGCCTTCCCTGCGCAAAGTCTTCGGCCAGCATAAGCAGCCCTTCTTTTCCTGATGGCTCATTTCCATGTTGCTGGGCAAACAGAAAAATGTAAGGCTTGATTAGATCTGGATTCTCGTCTGCGCGGATATGAATCAAAGGGATAGGCTTGCCTTGCTCAGAGAACCCTGCCGTATCCATCGTAAATTGGGCAGACTGTCTTTGCAGGCTGTCTAAAAAGTGCATAAGCTCTGCGTTGCTGCTAAGGCTGTGGTAATGGTTTTTCACCAATGGTGTGGTAAACTGTTGCGTCATCGCGTTAAGCGAAAACAACATCAGCATGAAAAGCGAAAGGTAGTGCATGACCGTGATTTTATTGATTAGCTGCTAATGATACACGCTTCCGGGGCTGTTCCCTTAAAACGCCTATTCTTCGTCTTCATAGAGCATGACAGCTTGCTCGCCTGTAGATTTCAGGTAGCCTCTGTACATGCCCGGCGTATTAAAAGGCATGGCGATTTGTCCGCTTTTATCCAGTACAATTACACCCCCATTCACGTCAAAATAGTTCAGCTTTCGCTGGATGATAAAATCGGCGGCCCGCTCCACAGTCCATCTTTTGTAATCTACCATGGCATGGATGTCATGCGCTACGGAAAAGCGGATAAACCACTCTCCGTGGCCAGTAGCGCTAACAGCAACGGTTTCGTTATTGGCATACGTTCCGGCCCCGATAATGGGTGAGTCGCCAATACGGCCGTATTCTTTATCCGACATCCCGCCGGTTGAGGTTCCGGCAGCGAGGTTGCCTTTGCTATCGAGCGCAACGCAACCAACCGTTCCGTATTTATGGATGGGTTCCTTATCGGGATGGTTTTTATTGTAGCTCTCTGCTCTTTCTTTCGTGATAAAATAGCTGTTGGAAATTGTATCCAGTCCGTTTTGTGCAGCATATTCATCAGCGCCCTGTCCGGCCAGCATAACGTGTTTAGACTTTTCCATCACCAGCCGGGCACCGGAAATTGGATTTCTGATGTGCTTAATACCGGCTATCGAGCCTGCATTCTGATTCTCACCATTCATAATGGAAGCATCCATTTCTACGGTGCCTTCGGCCGTGAGCACCGCACCTTTCCCGGCATTAAAAATCGGAGAGTCCTCCAGAACATGAATAGCAGCTTCTACGGCATCCACAGCATGGCCCTCATTTTTAAGCACTTCTTCTGCTGCTTCCAGAGCTTCCTGCATTTTTGCTCTGGCTTCCTTTTCTTCTTCCTCGCTGAGGTTTTCGGGCGTAATCCAACCCGCACCACCATGAATGGCTACAACATAATCAGGGCGGTCCTCGTCACCCAGAACACCATAATAACATCCTGATAATAAGAAAGCGGGAAAGATGAAAAGTATTAATATTTTGAAGTGCGATATTTTACTGAACATAGTCTTTAGCGTTGGTTTGTTTGATAACAAAGTTGTTTTTTAAGTGTTTGATTTATTCTTTTTCCTTTACTTTATTTGCCTGTTTTACATCAAAATTAGAACCAGGATATTTTTTATTATTTAGTGTCTTTTTGTAAACACTATTTAGTGTCCGTCTACAAATTAGAAATTCTTGCAAATAAAGCACCAAATGATAAATTTCAAATTACAAATAAATACCAAAATCCAATATCAGAAATTCAAAACAATATAGTATCTTGTTGATTTCAAATG
>JBNJGK010000170.1:0-4775 GCA_051747665.1 Bacteroidota bacterium
CTTCTGAAAACAATGTCTTCGCCATCCGGAGTCCAGGCCATCACAATGTTGTTGGGTCCCATGCGGTCTGATACTTCATCGCGCGAAAGCGTAGCCGTAAATGTTAGCCGTGTTGGCTCTCCACCCTGACGGGGCATGGTAAAAACTTCGGTATTGCCGTCATATTGGCCTGTGAAAGCTATGGTTTGTCCATCGGGCGAAAATTTCGGGAACATTTCATATCCTTTATGATTGGTGATTTTGCGGGCTGTGCCGCCAGCATCATCAACAGCATACAGGTCGCCGCCATAACTGAATACAATTTGATCGCCATGGATGGCAGGAAAACGCATTAGCCGGGCTTCCTCAACGGGTTGAGCCATAGCTCCAAGCGCTAAAAATAAAATGAGCGAGAGTAAAGATGATTGTAATTTCATAAGATGTGATTTTTGATTATTTTAGTTAATAACTGTAATTTCGACACCGAAAATTATTAGAAACTCAAAAATAACTAAAATTACAATGATGAAGGAGAATTTTTTACGTAAAATTATTTTTATGGTGGCGGCTGCTTTGCTGCCAGCCATGATTTTCGGACAAGTTGAACTGGGAGATATTCAAAATATTTCCAACTCGACAGGCACACCCTCGAATGAGCAAAACTTTGTTGCTGAAGGAAGTAACTATTACCTGGTGTGGAATCAATGGGGTGATGTGATGTTTTCGATGAGTGATGATGCAGGAGATTCCTGGGCAACACCACAAACCGTGTATTCTGCATTTGATTATGGAGCGACTTATCCTGTGATAGCCGTTTCAGGTGAGGATGTGCTGATTTTTTATTTCAGGAATACCAGTGGTGACAGTCAGATTTTTATGGTGAAATCGGAGGATGGCGGACAATCGTTTGGCGATGAGCAACAAGTGACGAATGCTTCTAACAATACCCAAACTCCGCAAGTGATAGCTGAAGATGGAGTGTTTTACCTGGCTTATGAGCAGCGGGATGAAAACTCCAACTACCAGATTGCTTTCATGAAATCATCCGATGCAGGTGAAAGCTGGACAGAACCGGTTTTCTTGTCGGATACGCAGTCGCCCTCACGGTGGTGCAGCATAGATGCTGCTGACGGTTCGGTTTATGTAGCTTATAACGACGAAACCGGAGAGAATTATGACGATTTGGATCTCTTTTTTACCAAGTCAGAAGATGAGGGAGCATCCTGGAGCGCCCCGGAAAACATATCCAACAATCAGGAATACAACGCGCGTATGAAAATCAAAGTGCTGGATGATATGGCTTATATTGTTTCCAGCACCAACGACGGAGTGCAGCCGGATATCCGCCTTTATTGGTCAGAAGACCTGGGATCAACCTGGATGGAACCTGTTGATATTACCGATAACAGTGGATACACTGCCAGGCCGGATTTGTTTTTAGGGCAAAATGCCGTTAACGATCACCGGTTGTATGTTGTATATAGCGATGATACATATACCGGGACAGAGCTTACTTATCTGAAATATTCATACGACCATGGAGAAAACTGGTCTGAAGCCATACAGGTTTCAGAAGATATTGAAGATGGCCTTTGGCCTCAGATTGACGGGCAGCAGGGAACAGAATCTGACGATCTTTATATTGCATGGAATATGCCTCCGGCAGGCACTTTTGATTATGAAGTGTGGGGCCGTTCTGCAACCAGCCAGTTTGCCTTGTCGGCGCAAGTGCAGGGGACGGTTACCGATCTGGATCAAAACCCGATAGAAGGCGCTGAAATATCCTTTGGATCCGGTAGTTACAACACCTTAACCAACAGCGAAGGATATTTTGAGGTGGCAATACCAGGCGGAGAATACACCCTGAGCGCGGAGGCTGAAGGTTATGAACCGTACTACGAAGAAATTGAAGTAGAAGGCGGCGAAACGTATGAATTTGAAATAGAACTGGCTCCTTATGAACCGGTGATGTTCCCGCCTTTGAACTTAAGCTACAGCATCGAAGCTTCGGATGTGTTGCTGGATTGGGATGAGCCGGCTTCTTCAGGGGAAGAAATGCGGTATGATAACGGAACAAACTCCGATGAAGTAGGGGGAGAGCCTGAACATTTCGAAGCGGCGATACGGTTTACTCCTTCTGATTTACAGCAATATGAAGGTAAGTATCTCACAGAGATCAATTTCTATAACACGGATAAAAACTGCCAGGTGTTTGCCCGCGTATGGACCGGCGGAAATCAAAATTATGCCGGTGATTTGGTCTTTGAGCAGGAAGTGGAAAACCTGAATGAAAATGCCTGGAATCGTGTTGAGCTCGACCAGCCCTTGCTTATCGACACCAGCCAGGAACTCTGGATTGGTTACAAAGTACTCAATCCCGAAGGAATTTATCCGGCAGGAACGGATAATGGCCCGGCAGATCCTTATAAAGGCGATATGATTTTATATTATTCTGACTGGGTCAGTATGTACGACAACTTTGGATGGGATATCAACTGGAATATATACGGATTGGCTGTCTCTACCGAATCTCCGGTAGAAAACACCCTTTCGGAGTTTTCTCCACTGGAGGCAAATGTAGATGGGTATAACATCTACAAGGATGGTTCCCATATTGATGAAGTTGATCCCTTGCAGACCAATTATACGTATGAAGGAATTGGTGAGGGTTTGCATACCTTTTATGTTACTTCAACCTACGAGGAATGGGAATCCAACCCATCCAATGAGGTGGAGATGGTTATTACATCCAACAGGAATAATCAAAATGGTAACTTAGTAGTAGGGCCAAATCCCGCCAAGGAAAAGCTTTTTATCCAGCCTAATGGCAATCAGATTCAACTCTTGACGCTAACTGACCTGAATGGCCGTGAAGTAATCAGGAAATCCGACGTGGGTATCAGCCAGGAGTTTGAAATAGAATTACCTGCAGAGCTTAAAGGAGTCTATATTCTTAGGATGGAAACAGAAAGTGGATCTTTTACGGAAAAGGTGATTATACAATAGTAAATCGCTTTCGTGTCTATTCTTTATGAGAAATTATCAAAGCCTCGCCTGAACCGCGGGGCTTTTTTATATCCGTTCAGATGTAGCGCGGCTTGTTTTTAGCGAATTCCTAAACCCCGGAATGCGGGAAGGGTTCTGTTGTTCAGAATATAGTAAATGTCAAAACCTCATGATCGCTTTAAGAAACGATACTAAACTCATTAAAAGTCTAATATTCTCTTCCTATGTGAATCTATTGTGTATATACCGAATCGGTCGGTACAAGTTGTGGTTCAATCCCTTATTTAAACCACATAGCACATAGGAAACAATAGCGCGTTTTATTGAAGAGCTTTTAGAATATAGCTACTCCAGCAGTATTTCTCATGCTTAGTTAGTGCCAGATAATTGGAATTCTCCATCTATGTGACCCTATTGTGCCTATGTGGTTCAGATTCTTTTTCAAAAAAAATTGAGAAATTTGTTTCATTATGAACAAATGTTCATTATATTTGCAGAGAACAAAATGAAATTATGCCAAGACCAGTAAGAAACAGAAAAATGGGTAAGCCTCCTGGAGTGAAGGGTTTCAGACCTCATGGAACAAGTCAGGCCGGCTCGGCAGTGGAATTGTTTTATGAAGAGTATGAAGCTCTGAAACTGGCCGATTACAATGGCTTATCGCAAGTTGATGCTGCCAACAAGATGGGCGTTTCGCGTCCCACCTTTACGCGTATTTACGACCGCGCACTGAAAAAAATAGCGCGTGCTTTTGTAGAGCATCATGAAATTGTAATCAAGGGTGGGCAGGTTACTTTTGATGATGATTGGTTCAGATGTGATGATTGCCATTATGTGTTTAAGATGCCCGGAAAGGATAATGAGGTGGAGTTGTGTCCGATTTGTGGTTCTTCAGCAATTACAGACGAAACCGCATTGCAGGAAGAAACCGGAACCGGGGAGCCTCAGGATTGGTGTGTTTGTGTAGAATGCAATCATAAAGTAAAACATAAGGCCGGCGTTCCTTGTCGCAATATGGAATGCCCTGAATGCAGAGGAAGAATGAAAAGACAAAAAGCATAGATATGAAAGTTGTAATAACATCAAAAAGTGATTCGCCACAATCGCAAATGGATTTGCGTTTTGCTCGCGCTCCGTGGTTTGCGGTATACAATACCGAAACGGAAGCATTGGAGTTTAAGGCGAATGAGGGCGCTGCAGAACCAAGCGGCGCCGGACCTAAGGTAGCGGAAACCGTTGCCAAACTGGGGGCTGCAAAAGTATTTAGCGGTGATTTTGGCCCGAAAGCCAAAGACGCTTTGCAGTCGCTCGGAATTGAAATGGTAGTTCTGAAAGATGAACCTGTGATAGAAAATTTAATTAAACAAATCAAATAAGGAGGTAGTTATGCCAGGATTTGACAGAAGAGGACCCGAAGGCGAAGGCCCGATGACCGGAAGAAAGCTGGGTCGCTGCACCGGAAATGAACCCGGTGACAGCAGACGGCAAGGTCGCGGACTGAGAAACGCAAGGGAAGATCGTCCCCGTGGAAGGGGCCAGGGAAGAAGATTCCGAAACGGTCAGTAAAAAAGTGTAACCGGAAGCGCTCCGCTCCATTCCAGAAGTTTTTTCATCAGTTCTTTTGGCCTTTACGGAGCGCCCGGTTTATTATTTTCTTTATTGCAGCATTAAGATAATAATACCAGTTTAATAAAATACAATTCAATTAAAATACGTATGAAAAAAGTAGCTATACCGTTAAACGGAGATCAGCTTTCGGCCCATTTCGGGCATTGTGAGCATTTTGGTGT
>JBNJGK010000171.1:0-4714 GCA_051747665.1 Bacteroidota bacterium
CGTAAGAGTTGCCATGATAGAACATAACGGAGCGCCCATTGAGCTGATGGAGTTTCGTTAAATCAGTGTGTTCAGCTTTGCGGGAAGCAGATAATCAATTCTTTTTACGGGGCCTTGGTGCCGTAGTTATGGTTTCTAAAATGGCTACACCCTATAACCTGTAATCAAACCCATGCAATATCTACCTTATTGATTTCCAGAAATTAGCTTTTCTTGTTAATTTTGTTAAATTATTACTGTTTATTTATAAACACTCAACCTTTATTAAGTATTAGCGTTTAATAATTACAATAAAAAAATAAACAAAAATGAAAAGCCTATTTACCTTAATACTAACATTCAGTACGTTTGTACTTTTTAGTCAGAATCTTATTCCTCCAAGTAACCTGGAGGCCGAAGTCGTTAATGAAAACGATGTGAATCTAACCTGGGCTATGCCTGATACCACCGCTGACATCATGCTTACCTGGGCCAGCGGAACAAACACCACCAGTATTGGCCTTGGAGCAGCAGGCAGCTTCAGTGTGGCAGCAAAATGGACGGCTGACGAAATCGAAGATTTGGATGGAGCCTACATTACTGCGGTTAACTTGTTTTTGGCTGATGAAAACACCGATTATACCCTGAAGGTCTGGGAAGGAGATAACGCCGAAACACTTGTATATGAACAAGAAATTACAAACTTTCAAACCGGGGATTTTTCTGCTATCAGTCTTGATGAGGCTGTGGAGGTAAATACCGGTCAGGAACTCTGGGTGGGATATGAAATGAACATCGAAGATTTCTCCCATCCCGCAGGGTTGGATGGCACTACTTCCGACCCGGGTTCCGGAGACATGATTTATTATGAAGAGCAATGGAGTTCTTTGAGTAATGTATATGGTATCACCGGAAACTGGAATATTGTTGCTTACTTCTCTTTTACCCCTCAAAACGGGCCTGCTACCTTTAGTCCGCTGTCTTTCAGTCATTACGAAACCACCGGTTCTTTGATACAAAGCGATCAGCAGGAAGTTTTTACGCTTTCATCAGATCGCGACAATCCTGTATTTGAAGGGTATAACGTTTACAGAGATGATGTACAGCTCAATGAAGATCTGGTTACGGAGACATCTTTTACGGATGCTGAAGTAGCTGAAGGGTTTTACCAGTATGGCGTGCAGGCAATCTACAACAGCGGCGAAAGTAATATTATCACTACACCGGTTCAGGTTGGTGATTTCCCGCTCTACGCAGACCCAGAAAGCTATACCGACACTATTGGTTTTCAAGGCAGTGGTTTTATACCCTTTGAAATTATTAATGAGAATGGTTCTGACCTTAGTTGGATTGCATCCTCTACCGCCAGTTGGATTTCCGTATTTCCCCATTCCGGAACTGTAGGGGCAAATTCAAGCTCTGAAATCAACCTGCATTATTCTGTTCATGGCCTTGCAGAAGGAGTCTATGAAGAGGTCATAACACTGGAAGAGTCTGACACGGGTACGCCTTTAGTAGAAATTCCGGTTACAATTGTAGTAGTCGGAATGCCTCAGTTGTCATTTTTCCCGCATTCTGTAGATTTTGGAGAAGTACCTTACCAGGAAACAGCATCAAGCGTGATGACGCTGCACAACAATGGGAATGATACTCTTTTTATTGATAATATCAGCAGTGATGAAGAACAAATAGAAGTGGGTGAATATCCGGATTTTATCATGCCTTTCGAAGGACTGGATGTGGAAGTTTTTTATACCGCTACAGAAATTGGCAATTTTGAAGGTGAAGTATTAATCGATTCAAACGATCCTAATCAGCCGGAAGCTGAAATACCCGTATTTGCGAGCACTACTATCGAAGCGCCGCAATACCTTTCTGCCACTATCGTCAATGAAGATGATGTAAGCCTTGAATGGGCCTTATCTTTCGAGTTTGATGAAAACTGGATAAGCTGGGGTGATGATGAGAATTACACAGCCATAGGTGTTGGCAGCGGATCTACCTTAACTTATGGTCAGAAATGGAACCCGGAAGATCTTACAGATTACTCAGGGAACAGCATCTCAAAAGTCGCATTCTTTCCATTTGCGGAAAATGCAGTTTACACTATCAATGTGTGGTCGGGAGATGAAGACACAGAGCCACAGGCCGTAAAAACAGTGAGTAACACTCAACCAATGGAATGGAATATTGCAACTCTTCCGAATAGCGTTGAACTCATTGACGGCGAAGAGCTGTGGGTGATTATTGAAGCAAATTCTCCTGAACATTCATTTCCAGCGGGTTGTGATATTGGTCCGGCTGTAGCCGGAAAAGGCGACCTGATTTATGTAGAGGAAGAAGGCTTTGTTTCTATGGCAGAGTTCTACGGTCTGGATTTTAACTGGAACCTGCAGGCTTTTGTAACTGATGAAAACGGAAGTATGGCTCCAATCACCTCCGGCGGCGGAGAATCATACACAAATGACTTCACTGGAATCAATTCTGCACCCGTCATCAAGGAAGTCGAGCAACAGCAAAACCGCTCAGCCAACGACTATGAATTCCTGGGATATAATCTTTACAGGAATGGCAATCAGGTTAACGATGACTTTTTAACAGAAGAAACTTTTCTGGATGAAGATCTGGATCTCGGCACCTACCAGTATGGCGTTACAGCAGTTTATAATATTGGTGAAAGTGAGCCAACAACCGCAACGGTTCAGTTTGGTTCTCCAGAGCCAGTGCTGAACCCAACGGCAATCAGTGATACGCTGTATTCCGGACAGGTTGGCGAATACCCTGTTACCATAAGCAATAACGGAAACATTGACCTGGAATGGGAAATCACCTCCGGTTTCTATTGGTTTTCTGTATCTGAAACAGAAGGCTCAGTTGCTCCGAATGAATCGCAAACTATTATTGTTACAGTGGATACAGAAGGTTTCTTCTACGGATCTTTTGAAGGTTTCATTGATTTTGAATTCAATGATTTAGATAACCCATTTGCTTCAGTAGCAATTGATATTTTAGTACCATACGACAGTTACCTTAATATCAATCCACAATTTGTTGATTACGGAATGACACCTCCGGGTTCAGAGAAAACACGGTTTATTCAGCTCTCTAATGCTCAGTCTGTTGACATCGAAGTAGAGGATATTCAAATCGATGATGACTATTTCACTACTGAAACCAGCAATATCGTAATTGGTGGTCTCGATAGCGAAACCATCGCTATTACCTTCAGTCCTGAGCAAACAGGAGAATTTTCGGCCACAGCCACGCTCTTTATGAGCAATGGGATGACTTACGAGATATTTCTTGAAGGTGAAGGTGCTTTACCACCACCAATGGCATTTAATGTTTCCACAAATGGAGGCATACCACTGCTTACGTGGATGGAACCCGACTTGGGAAGCACCGACAATACAATTCAGTATAGTGCGGATGAGCCTTTCACAGGAATAGGGTTCTCTTCAGGTGGTGAGTTTACAGTTGCAGCTAAATTTACGGCTACCGAACTCATGAACTATGCCGGAGAATCGCTTACAGCGGTTGAATTTATTCCTTTTTCTGCTGATGCTGATTTTACTGTAAAGGTTTGGACTGGTGAAGAAGGCGAAAACCTGGTCTTTAGTCAGAATGCAACCTCAGTTAATGAACTTGAATGGAATACCTTCGATTTGAACGAAGCGCTGCCTCTTGATGAAGAAGATTTTGTCTGGATTGGCTACACTGTTGATCACGAAGACATGACATTTCCTGCAGCAGTAGATCAGGGTCCGGCCCTTTCGGGGATGGGAGACTTAATCAAGATGGAAGGTACTGACGGATGGGTATCGCTCGAGAACATGTACAACCTTTCCAACAACTGGAATGTACGCGGAATCACTGATGGTACAGGAAGCTCTGACGAATTCGAATTGCTTGGATATAATATATACCGGAACTCTACTCTTGTTAATACAGATGGTCTTTATGAGTTTACCCTTTACAGGGACGTAGGAGTTGAGCCCGGTCTTTATGAGTATGAAGTTACTGCAGTTTATGACCTTGGCGAAAGCAATCCGGCAGGACCTGTAGAAGTGGTAATTGAAGAGCAGCCGCTGGCTCCTGAGGGATGGGATACAACGCAGACAGATATGTCGCATGTAGTAGTCATTCCGGGAAATAATGCTGCCATGTCTGGTTCCGACCTGATGTCGCCGGGCGATTGGATTGGTCTGTTTTACGATGATAACGGAACAGAACGCCTCGGAGGTATGGTAGCATGGGACGGCATGGATAATATGTATCTGTTGGCTTACGGCGACGACCCGGATACACCTGAAAAGGAAGGCTTTGAAATTGGAGAAACCATGCACTGGAAAGCCTGGATTGCCGAAAGCGGAGAAACACATGAAATGACGGTAGAATACAACGGAAACATGCCAGACAGTGACGGAACCTTCGATATGTTGGGGATGTCGATGCTCGATGAAATGGATATGTTGAATACATCCGTCACCACGGAAGCGGTATCACAGGATGTTACACTGTATCCGAATCCGGCGTATGACAAGGTTACCGTATCGGGAGTATCTGATTTTGAAACCTATTATGTTGTCGATATTGTAGGTAAAGTAATTGAGTCTGGTCAAATTAATGCCTCAGTATTGCGACTGAATACGGCAGATATGAAAGGAACCTATTTTGTGGTGCTTCGCAACAGCAGTAAAGTCGAGACAAAAAAAGTCCTGGTTTATTAATCATC
>JBNJGK010000172.1:0-4684 GCA_051747665.1 Bacteroidota bacterium
AAAAGAGCAAGGCATCCCAATGTCTTGCTCTTTTTAAGATCAATAAAAAGTTTTGAATGAATGCAATGTTTTGAAAGAAAAATCACAAAATGGTCTTATAATACTAGAATGTTCACTTAATTTAGCTTAACTTTTTTCTAAACCACAATGATCACAAGGAAATTCATAAAGCACACAAGGAATAGGGAACAAGAAATTCGAAACCTTTACCTCGCCTGCCGCATGGTTTTATTCCAAACCGCTGGAATGAAATGCAATTCCGATAATTATCAGAATATTCAATTGAGGTGAAATTTTTTAATTGCCAACTGCATTTTGCCTTTTGCCAACTTTCACCTAAACACATAAAAACACACGCACTTAAACACATATAAAATTCAATTTCAACCTATTAAACATAAAAACGTAGTAACTTAGAAACTTAAAAACACAAAATCACATGATAAAAACAACAAAATACACCGAAGCTGAACCACGCAAGAATCCACATAACGTAGATGCCAGAGCGCTTTATGACAAAAAAGACGCTATGGTAAGTCACATCACCTTAAAGCCCGGAGAGCAGCTCAAAAAACATATCACACCGGTAGATGTGTTCTTCTATGTTCTGGAAGGAAAAGGTATTGTGGAAGTGGGAGATGAAAAGAAGGAAGTTGACCGCGACACCCTCATCGAAAGCCCGAGAGATATCCCTCATTGCTGGTACAACGAAAGCGACGAAATTGTAAGAATTTTAGTTGTGAAGACACCCAAACCGGAAAAAAGCACCAAAGTTCTATAAGCGAGGCTTAATTTCTTAGCCTCACTTTTATGTCCAATTTTTTAGGATAATTAATCGCAGTTGAGATTTTAATCCATAGAGCAGCGCTATGCGTGTAACTCAAAATACTGCTGCCATAAATTTCACGCTTAGCGTGCAATGTAAAATATGACTTAAAAAAGGCAGCGAACCGGAAAAATATTATTCTCATCGTTCTCCGCGCTCTTCCCTCTGCGCTCTTTGCGTGAAAAAATACACGTGAAGAGCACATCACAACCTGATACCGCAGAAAATATCAAATTCTTTGATAAACTGAGAGTTATGTTTTCTGTGCAGTTTAAGCATTTAGTAAGGTTGTTTTTTAGAAGCATTATAAATTAAACCCGCTCATGTGGCGCTTTATTGGATAGCATCCCAAACTTTCCTAACTTTCGTGCACTAAAAAACCAGACCTTATGCTTAATCAAATTATCCCTTCGGCCGATTCCATTCCGGTTAATTGGTGGTGGTTTCAGGTACTTTTGATTGTAACATTTCTGTTGCACATCATTTTAATGAATTTCATCCTCGGCGGAAGCCTTTTAACGCTCTGGGATTCGGTCAGAAAAAAGGCTGCTGCCGAAGGCAGTAGCATCCCAACCCTCATTGCACTAACGGTAAATCTCGGCGTACCACCGCTGTTGTTTCTGCAGGTTATTTTCGGGAATTTTTTCTACACCAGCTCTGTACTGTTGGCAGGCCCATGGATTCTTGTTATCCCCATTTTGATTATAACCTACTACGGGGCTTACATTTATGTTTTCAAGAAGGTCAAATCCCCGCTTTTTTCAAAAATCAGCCTGGGTGTCGCCAGCCTGTTTATGTTGTTTATTGCCTTTATGCTGGTTAACAACAACACATTGATGCTAACCCCCGAGCGCTGGGATGTGTATGCAGAAAACAAAACCGGATGGTTCCTGAATTTCGGCGAACCTACCCTCTGGCCTCGCTATCTGCACTTTATCATCGGTGCTGTGGCAATCGCCGGACTCGGCAAAGCCCTGTTTTATCATTTCAGAAAAGGGTTTTCTGTTGAAGAAAGAGCAAAAGAAAAAACCCGCGGCATGAAAGTTTTTGCTTATGCAACCATGATACAGGTTATTGTGGGGATATGGTTTTGGCTTAGCCTGCCTGAACCGATCTGGAAATTCTTTATGGGCGGCAGCATCGCAGCTACTGTCTGGATGATGCTGGGTATACTCATCACCTTAGTAGCTATCGCAACAGCCGTCAGGGGCCACTTTTGGGCTACCACCGGACTTGCCCTGTTCCTGCTCATCAACATGATAACCATCCGGGAAATTGTCCGGCACCAGTACCTTGGAGAATATGCCAAACCTTCAGAACTGACAGTCACCGGAGAAACAGGTTCGCTGATTATGTTTTTGCTTACTTTCCTTATCGGGGTAGCCGCGATTTACTATATGATTAAATTGATGTTCAAACCTAAACAGTCCTGATTATGAATTATCCAATATGGGAACTAACCGCAATAGGCGGTGGTACATTAATCGCCATCATTGCCGTTATTCATGCTTTTATTGCACACCTGGCCGTCGGTGGCGGCCTGTTTCTGGTCTTAACAGAAATCAAAGCCCGCCGGAATAATGACCGGCTACTACTCGATTATGTCAAAGCGCACACCTTGTTTTTCCTGTTGCTTACGATGGTCTTCGGCGCTATGACCGGCGTAGGCATCTGGTTTATCATTAGTTTAGTGCAGCCGGCAGCCACATCTGCCCTCATCCACAATTTTGTGTTTGCCTGGGCCACAGAGTGGGTTTTCTTCATCGCTGAAATCATCGCTCTCCTGATTTATCATTACAGGTTTGATAAGATGAACCCGCAAGACCACATTAAAATCGGGTGGCTCTATTTTATTCTTGCCTGGCTGAGCCTTTTCGTCATCAATGGTATTCTGGGCTTTATGCTCACTCCGGGAAGCTGGGCTGAAACGCAAAACTTCTGGCATGGCTTTTTCAATCCCTCCTTCTGGCCGGCGCTGCTGTTCCGCACAGGCATTGCGCTTTCCATAGCCGGGATGTTCGGCTTACTCACCGCTACTTTCCGTAAGGATGCCAATCTTCGCAAGCGACTTTACAAGCTCAACACCAAATGGCTGCTGGTTCCTTTTATTCTGATTGCCATTACTGCGGTCTGGTACCTGGCCATCATTCCTGCCGATGCCGAAGCCAATATCCTGCGCTATAACCCTGCAGTAAAACCCTATTACACTGTCTGGGCTGTAACCACGGCCCTTATTTTCCTTATCGGGATTGCATTCCTGGTGCGGTTCCCGGTGTGGTTGCAACGCATTACTGTTTTTGTTCTGATCCTTACGGGATTGGCTTGGATGGGCGGCTTTGAATATACCCGTGAAATTGCCCGCAAACCTTACGTTATTTATGGCGAAATGTATTCCAACAGCATCAACCCCAAAAATCTGCCGGAAATCAACGAAAAAGGATTTCTTCATACAGCCAAATGGTCAGACCACACCGAAGTAACAGAAGAAAATTTCCTGGCAGCAGGCAAGGAGCTTATGCATATGCAATGCCTTGCATGCCATACCAAAGGCGGCAACAACGATTTAATATCGCGTACCGCTCATCTTACGGAACGGGGTATGGAAGCCAAACTCACCGGACTGGGCAAATTCAGTACGTACATGCCGCCATTTGCCGGAACCCAGCGCGAAAAAGAAGCTACCGCAGCTTACATTGTCAGAGAACTCCATAATACCGACAAGCCAGAGCCTTACACGGCCCAAGTAAATCCACAGCCCGTGGAAGTGCCTCCGTTTGACCCGGATAATGATGAATATGTGCTGCTGGCCTGGAATGATTTGGGTATGCATTGCATCTCTGACAACTCAGACTACTGGTCGTTTCTGCCTCCTGCAAATACCCTGTGGGCGCAACTCATTAAGCGCGGCCCCAAACCAAAAGTCATCTCTCAGGGCGTAGAGCTGCGCTATGCTGCAGAAGACAACTTCCTGCACCCTGAGAAGCATGTCGACTTCTGGGAGAATGCTTTAAAAACATATGGCGCTGACCTGAAAGAAGGCATCGGCCTGGCCGGGAAAGGAATGACCGGAACCATGGAAACCAACGTTCATAACACTTTCGTAGCGCATCATATTCCGGTAGTGCCTTACGGCGATGACGGCACTTATAACCCGTATCCGCTTTTTGACATCATAGCTTATAATGAAGAAACCCAGCAGAAAATCGCGGCAACAAAAGTCGTGGCTCCAACCAGCACTGAAATGGGCTGCCGAAACTGCCACCAGGGAGGCTGGAGGGTCGATGACTACTCCGGAATGGCAGACTTGACATCCGAAAATGTACTTGAAGTGCACGACCGCATAGAAGGAACGGAGCTGATGAAGCAAGTCAAATCCGGAAATCCGGTTCTCTGTCAGCAATGCCATGCCGACCCTGCTATCAGTGCAGAAGGGAAACCTGATATTCTGAACTTTTCCACAGCCATTCACGGGTTTCATGCAAATTACCTCAGAGACATGGAAGGAGATGCCTGCAACCTTTGCCATCCCAACATGCCACAGGGAAACACGAAATGTATGCGCGGCAGGCATGCCGAACTGGGCTTCAATTGCACGCACTGCCACGGGAAGCTGGAAGACCATGCACTGGCACTGCTCAAGCATGAAGACCAACTTAACAAACCACGCGCTGATAAACTGGCTCAAAACCTCAATCCGCGCAGCGTTGAATCAAAGCAGGAAATAAAACCGCGTCAGCCATGGCTGCAGGAGCCTGACTGCATAAGCTGTCATACCAATTTCGATATCCGCTCCCGCAGAACTGCTCCCGTTGGCTTTAACAACTGGGTAGATGGCGGATCATCGCTCTACAGAAACCG
>JBNJGK010000173.1:0-4677 GCA_051747665.1 Bacteroidota bacterium
CTCAAGCCGATCCTGTTTTGATTTAGAAGTGCTTTTGACGTTTTTGGAATTCCCGAAAAAGGAGGCTTTGCGCCAATCCTCATCCGGACGTTCTTCAAATAAAAAGAGTTGTCCGGATACATCCTGCCGATAGACTCCGAACCGCTCATCATCAGGAACATACACAATTTCAGGGTTTGTATGATAGAGCCCGGCCTTTTCGGCCAGGAACGCTGCCACCAAAGCGCCGTAAGGATTTGTTGCCGACACGTTATCCTGCACAAGCTGAGCTGCAAAGGTTTCCCGGAGCGGCGGTGGTACGGTCCTGGCTGCAAACTTATCAAGCGAGCGCAAATTGTATTGCTTCCCGTCATCGGCCTCAAGCCTGACAGAAAGCGTTTGCATTCCTCCGCCTCTTTTTACGGGCTTCAGACCGCCCTTTTCCGTGCCGATATCAAAAACGCGTGCTTTGACAGGCTGTGCCCACAGTTCCCGGTAATTGGAGCCTAACAGCCATTCCTGAAAGGGAGTAGCCAGGTAATGCGTTGCCGGCGCCATTTTCACACTGTCGGGAAAGTTTCTTTCTTGCGGATCACTTTCTTGCAGAGTGGGAGTTTCATAGGAATACAGTTTCTTACTGTAAACAAGCTCAAAACCTTGCTTTTCATCTCTCATGGCATAATACCTTAGCCAGACCACTCCTTGTTTTGTGATATCAAGACGGGCAAAGCCAGGAGCAGCCAGTCCGAATTCTGCCTCCTTGTTGTGGACAATTTCTGAAGTTTTGCTTGCTGCTCCGCTGATGATATGGTGGAGCTGCGCTTTTTGCGTGTATTGCAGATTGTGTTCATGACCGGAAGCATACACCACATTTTGAAAATTCCCAGTTACATCCAGTATTCGTTCTTTGAATTGACGATACCGCGGATGAGCGATATCCTGGATATTCCCAAAGTATTTCCGTCCGCCAGTGTAAATAAATCCCGGCAAGGGGATAAACAGGTTTTTATTGAGCACCCTCAGCGGAAACAGGTTCAGCCACGGGTCAAACCGTCCGCCGTGCACCCCGATACTCCACAGCGGATGATGGGCAGCAATAAGCACGTTTTTATCCTGATTGCGGCGCAGCATATCCTCCAGCCTGATAAAAATGTCTTCTTCGTCTTCTATGCCGCAATCATCCTCGTTTAAGGGTTTCTCAAAATTGTAAAAGTACCACTGCGAGTCGATGATTATAAGCGTAAGGGAATCATTCAGGGGAATTTCCTCCGGTCCGGGGCATCCCTTGCCGGGAAAAAACACTTGCCGGCCAAAAGCCTCATTCAAATACCTTTCCTGGTTTCTCACATAACGCAGTCCTTCCTGCCGACCTTTCGCCCAGTCGTGGTTGCCGGGCAAAAAATACACATCACCCTTATAATCGCTATAAACCTCAACCTGCTTATCCAGCGCTTCCTCAGCCTTATTTCTCCATTTATTCAGTTCTCCGGGCAAGCCTACCGGGTAGGCATTATCACCCAGATTTACCACGTCGCTGTTAGCGCCGGCCCGTTTAATCTCTTTTTTTAAATGATCAAAGAATGCGGAATTTTTGTGCGCGTCACCGGCATCCCCAAGCAAAAAAACCGAATGAGATAGTTCCCCCTCCGGCAAGGTAAATTCAGTGACCTGACCATCGCGATAAAACGGTCCTTGCATTTTACATGACCCTAACAACACCAGGATCAGTAATAATAGAAAAGCCCGGAGCGGAATGTGGTTTAAAAAATGCTTTTTCGGGTGAATCATAAAACTTCTTCGTTGTTTTGCTTTATTTTAACAAAAATCACAAAAAACAAATTACAAAACACAAATAATAAACAATATCAAATCCCGAAAACTTTCGGGATCAAATACGAAACATACTATTTCGATTTTTCAATAATTGCAGAGAAGATTTTCTTTAATTGAACTGCCTCTTCCTGCAACTCTCAGGCGAAAATAAGCAAATTCAGAAAGGTATCAACGGTATTAAGGCGCTAAATCCTCACGCTGCATTTCTATCCACGGCAATTGCCTTATAAGCATAAAATCATCCTCTACCGGATCATAATGATAAAGAAACTCTCTTTGTGCCGACTTGTTACGGTTGGCATCCACAAAGCGGTTCAGGTAATGGTCAAACACATACTGAGCATAATTACGGCCCATATCCTGCATAAAGCTGTAAATATCATCTGTTTTGACATCATAATATTTGTACCGGAACTTTACTTTCCCTGTGCGTTCGGTTATGTAGAAATGGCCATCCACCACATCGGTAATCGAATCGCTGATAAAATAAAACTCACTGCCTTCAACGCCTCTCCGGGAAAGCTGTAACCAACTGTTTAAATTGACGGCATCGAGGTCAAAGTTTTTGTAGTACTTTTTACCCCGGATAAATTCCTCATGTGCATAGGGTTTGGTAAACTCTTCGAGCTCCATCTGCGGAAAACGCATCACCAGGGGCTGAAGCGTGTCGTTGCTGATGAGTTCTGCGATTTCGTTGCCCTTGTAAACCGTAAAATCAAGTTTCTCAAGCTGCTTTTCGAAGGCATTAAAAAAAAACTTTTGTGCGCTGTCGGGATTCACATACTGCACGATTTCACTTTCATGATAACGGATGGAATCCACCTGCCAGGTTTTAAGTCCGGAGGTATCCTGCTCTGTTTCCTTGTATGAAACCAGGTAAAACTGCGGCGGTTCTTTGAGGATGACCGGCGGGCGATCTTGCTGATCAACAAATTCGCGGGCCAGACGCCGCTCAACGCTGCAAGAGGAAAACAAAACCAAAGCAAGAACCGGCAATAGCAGGCTTTGCAATTTATATCTGCGTAGGAAACCCATCGTAACCCTTTTCATAACTGACATGATTTAAAACATATATTTATAACTACAAACTTACCATTTTTTGTATTACCGATGAGAATTTCTGCTTACAGAAACAGTGCCAAATTATAAAGGAGGCAAAAAAAAGGCCGATTTTCCGTTCGGTTTCATAAGCTCATAATGCATTGAATGTTATTTCTTCTTTACATTTGATTAAACGATTGATAAAGCACTAAATCGCTTTGTGTTACATTTTGACATACCACCGGAAAGGAGCAAAAATCTTTCACAATTATAAAATAATCCTTAATTTTGTATCCTAATGAATACAGCAAAACCAAATGTACTTTGTTGAAAAAACGACAGAATTTGACAAATGGTTAAGAAAGTTGAAAGATATAAGAGCAAAAGCTAAAATTTTGTTCAGAATCCAAAAACTGGAAAATGACGAACACTTTGGAGATTTCAAGCCTGTTGGAGACGGAATAATCGAACTGAAAATACATTATGCGAAAGGTTATAGAATCTACTTCAAGGAAACGGAAGGAAAAATAATAATTCTATTGATTGGCGGAGATAAATCGACCCAACAAACGGACATCGAAAAGGCAAAAGAAATTTGGAAGAGATTAAAAAAGTAAAAAATGGAAACTTCAAAATTTGACATTGCAGATTATTTGGACAACAACGAAATGATTGCCGAATACCTTAATTCCGTTTTGGAAGAAGGCGATAACGATGATCTCATTACTGCACTCGGACATATTGCAAAAGCGATTGGAATGGCCAAAATTGCAGAAGAGACCGGAATGAGCAGAACGAGTTTATACAAAGCATTGTCAAACGGCGCACAGCCTCAATTTTCGACAATCATGAAGGTTTTGAAAGCAGTTGGCGGACAGATTAGGGTGAACCCAATATCGGGAAAAAAGAACGACACCGCAAAATAATTAGGTATTAATCACATGTTGATTACTGAATAACTTTGACGTTTTTTATAAATCTGTTCTATAGTCATTTAAAATCCTTATGTGCAAGTGTGAAAAAGCAACCATTTTATGTATTCAGTATCATTATACAGATATAAAACTTAAGAATTGAATAATGATAGCAATTAATACATCATAAATTTGATCAATTTTTCAACCATTTGAGCGTTTGAATATAAATACCATGTTTCGTAAAAACTTTAACTAAATAAGATCCCTCAGGAAGGTTTTTTGCAGAAATTATATCATGATTGTTGATGTTTTCTTTAGTAAAAAGGAGGTTGCCATTAATGTCATAAACTTTTAAACTTATTCGTTTCGAGTTCGTTTTAAGTTGAAAGTAATTTCTACCCGGATTTGGATAGACTTTATGTTCATTATTTACGAAATCATCATTAAGATGAGTATATATAACAGTTTGGTTTTCATATGCTCCTATATCGATCCTTCCACCATAAATTCGTGGGTTACCATTAATATCTGTTGCCGGAACTTCAAGAACGGATGTGTCTATTGTTCCTGCATTGATACAAGGCGAAGTACTGATTAATTCCCAATCTGCTTGATTGCCATTATGGTTCACTCCGAAACCATCGGTAGCATCCTTAAATCGTGGATTATTATATACAGCGTTGTCACCTCCCTCACCATATTCAACACAGTTATTAAAGAGCGTTGGGTTTCCAAGACTTGCTATTTCTATTTGAGGGGTCTCTGGAGAAGAATAGTCTAAATTTCCCCAACAGATGTTGTTATAAACTATAGCCTCTGAGTATACATTGATTCCACCACTTTCCGTTTTATTATTGACAATCGTATTGTTAAAATATTTCGATTGAGAAAGTTGATGGCCATCAAA
>JBNJGK010000174.1:0-4454 GCA_051747665.1 Bacteroidota bacterium
CTCACCAGCCTTTTGGCCATGGCGCTAACCGTTATTACGTTCTTTTGGTTAGACAATCCAGCCTTTACCCTGAAACTAATCACGCTTACGGTATTAATTATCCCGTTCAGACTGGCTACAATTTACATCGGCGGCATATACCTGGGGCAGGAAAAATACCGCTTTGCGAACCTGATGAAATGGCTTGTGCCGGCAGTTAACCTGCTGTTGTTAGTCCTGTTTATCGTGGTGCTGAAAATGAATATTACCGGAGCGGTGCTTGCCTTGCTTTTATCGGGTTTGTTGGTTTCCCTGGTAGCCTTCAGGCGCGTTCACAAAGACTTTTCCATTTCATGGAGATGGAATTTTGATTTAATAAAAAAGATGGTGCGGCTGGGCATCATGTATGCGGCCTCTTTATTGGTGCTGAAACTAATCTACCGGATAGATATCCTTTTACTGGAGCATTTGGCGGACGTTCGCGAAGTTGGGTTTTACTCCACTGCAGTTAATGTGGCCGAGCAGCTTTGGCAAATCCCGCTTGCCGTGGGTATTGTCATCATGTCGGCTACAGCCAACAGCGCAAATCCCGAAGCAATGAAAACCAAAATCAGCGCTTTATTCAGGCTGTCCCTGCTGGCAGGACTGGCCGGAGGTTTGGTTTTGTTTTTCATCACACCGTGGCTTATTCCCTTCCTTTACGGAGAAGATTTCACCCCGGCCGTATCGCTGTTGCAAGCGCTGCTGCCCGGCATCATTCTCTTTATTGCTTTCCGAATCTTAAACAGCCATTTTAATGGGATTGGAAAACCTGTATATGCCGTTTACGCTGTGATTCCGGCGCTGGTGTTGAATGTTATATTAAATTATTTGTGGATACCTGCTTACGGCGCTTTCGGAGCCGCGATGGCCACCAATGCAAGTTATGTAACAGGAGCTGTTTTCATGGTGGGACTTTACATGAAACACACGAAAACTTCCTTTTCTATGCTCTTTTTACCTAAAAGGTCAGATTTTTCAGTGATCACCCAAAAAATAAAAGCCCGCAAAAGATGAAAAACCCTGAAGCACTTCCCTTCTTTTTCATTATCGGCAGGCCACGCAGCGGCACTTACCTGTTGAGAAACATGTTTGACGCCCATCCCAACGTAATCATTCCCACAGAAGGCCCTGTCATTGCCAACTTATTTCCCAAATACGGAAGAAAGATCCACTGGACGGAGAAGGATATCAAACGCTTCATGGCGGATGTATTTCGGCATAAAGACATTCAGAAATGGCCGCTGAATAAAGCCGAACTCGAAAAGTCGCTTTTGCAGTGTTCTGGAGAATGCACTTTCCAAACGCTCATAAAAACAGTTTATCTCCACTTCAATTCGGCTTTCACTAAAGAAGACATCCTATTGCTGGGAGATAAAAATCCGGTTTATTCCACCAATACAGATAAAATCCGGAAAGCCTTCCCGGATGCTCGCTTTGTTCACCTCACACGCGATTATCGCGACAACCTGGTCTCCATTCGTAAAGTGGATTTTGAGGCTCCCTATACTCCTTTGATAGCCTATCGATGGAGACATTCAGCAAGACTGTTGCAGTCTCTTAAGGAAAAACAGCCCGGCCAATTCTTTACATTGCGCTATGAGGATTTGGTTCGCGAACCCGAAAATTCCTTACAGCAGGTTTGTCAGTTTCTTCACATCCCTTTCAAAGACAGCATGCTTGCCTTTTATAAAAAGCAACCCGAGGCATTTGCCAAACATCCCGACAAGGAAGTAAAAAAATACCACCAAAGCCTTACCAGTCCGGTAAACACGCAAAAGATCGGCGTGTGGAAGAAATCCCTTCCCGAAAAGGATATTAAAACAGCCGATGCCGTAGTTGGAGATTTTGCTGAACTATCGGGTTATGAAAGAAAATATCTCAAAACAGGTTTTAAAACCAAAATGAGTATACTACCGGGAATACTTTACGGAAAAGCCTCTTATCTGTTTGCTGATTTTTTGGATCTCCTCCCATTCCGGTTAAGATTGAGAATCAAAGAGGCGGGCTCTGTGCTGGCCATTTTGTATAATAAACTGGCAGGCAAAACATAATATTGCTTCTTTTTTTGTGATTTGCAGAAGCACAGAAAATTAAAAGACTGGTTGCAGAAAGACAGGTTTTATTACTTTTAGCCACGAAAATAACATCGCAGAGAATGCAACCGATGCATTATAAACGGTGTCAATGAAACGTATTACTAACAAAATGAATAAATTATGAAACTAAGAAATTTACTTTTGCCTTTTATTCTGATATCTTTTTTTGCGAACCCCTTGCAAGCGCAAGAGGTAGAACGCGAAATGGTTGTTTTGGAAATTGTAACCGGAACCTGGTGCCAGTTTTGTCCGGCTGCAGCCAACGGAGCTTCTGAGCTGATTGAAAACGGACATGATGTTGCGGTAGTGAAATATCACGGGGGTGACAGCTATGAAACCTCCTCTTCAGGCGCACGCATCAATTATTATGGCGCTACCAGTTATCCTACCTCCAAGTTTGATGGAGTTTTGACCCATACTGGCGGCGGAGGCGCTTCCAGCAGCAATTATTCAGCTTATTTACCCCGCTATGAAGAGCGGAAAGCCATTCCATCGGCTTATACAATCGATGTTACAGGCTCGCACTCCGGTCTTATAGATTTTGAAATTCAGGTGGATATGGAGCAAGTAGCTGATGACGATAACGAAAACATCAAGCTGCATGCCGTCATTACAGAATCAGACATCGAAGAATACTGGCAAGGCATGAGCCACTTGCATTACGTGGAAAGAACCATGGTACCCTCTTCTAACGGGACAAACGTTGACTTTTCAGAAAACGAAGAACAAACCGTAAACCTGGAGTTTTCGCTGGAAGAAGACTGGGTGGTTGAAAACAGCGAGCTGGTCGTCTTTTTACAAAACAACAGTACCAAAGAAATCCTGCAAGGGAAAAAGCTCAACCTTACGGAATTGCCGGGTGCTAATGCTGTTGACATGGCTGTTCAGGAGCTTCACAATATTCCGGAAAGCAATTGCAACGGACTGATTGCTCCCATAGTGGAAGTAACCAATTATGGCAGTGATGAAATCACCAGCTTTACCGTTGATTATGAAGTTAACGGCAATTTACACTCGCATGACTGGGAAGGAACGCTGGAAACACTGGAGACTGCACAAGTAGAACTTCCGGAAGTAACATTTGAAGTGCAGGAAACCAACACAATCGCAGTTACCATCGTAAGTCCCAACAACCAGGATGACGAGTTTACAGATAACAACAGCATCAGTGAAACTTTTTCTGATGCCACAACTACCTCTACCTCTTTGGAATTGTTATTGCGAACCGATAATAACCCCGAAGAAACCACCTGGGAAATTCTGAACAGTGAAAACGAGGTTGTTTTTTCAGGCGGGCCCTATGAAGATGCCAACTCTTGGGTAGAGATGTACACAGACCTTGCTCTGCCTTCTGGCGGATGCTACCGCTTCATCATCCACGATGAAGCCGGAAACGGTTTTGATGATGGCAATGGCATGGTAAAGCTGGTATCGAGCGATGAAGTTGAAATTGTGAATATTAACACGGTAGATTTTGGTTACTCTGATGAAACCCAGTTTAACGGTACTTCAGGCACCAGCGCAGAAATGACCAGAAACACGGCTGATATAAAAATAACGCCGAACCCAGCGGTTTCAGGATATTTTAATATTGCTTTATCAGGAAACCACGGAAGCGCCGTAGAAATTGAAATGTATGACAGCTTTGGAAACCGTGTTGAAAAGCAATCAGCCAATTTGAATGGCAGCAGCTCATCAAACATCACGATAAACACAGCATCCCTTAGCAAGGGCGTTTACCTTGTAAGGGTTATTTCAAACAAACAAGAGCTTGTAAAGCGTGTAGTGATTCAGTAAGCTTTATTGAAACACATCACGTTTTTCCTGAACATATTGTTTCAGAGTCAGCGGCTTCCGGTCAAGAGTATTTTCAACAGTCTGGCTGGTTGTCGCTACTTGTCCCTTTTTTATTTTCCCGAAAACCGCAATCATCGCATTAATGTATGCCTCAGAAAAACCTCGTTTTTTCATTTCCTTGCGGTATGTATCCTCATCCGGATTCTGATAGGTGATTTTCCTTCCGAGCACCTCACTGAAAACCTGCGCCACTTCATAATGGTCTAAAAGCTCCGGCCCGGTTAGGTACAAGGTTTCGCCGGTATATTTATTCAGGCTTGCCAATACTTCTGCGGCTACTTCGCCAATATCGCGGGTGTGGATAAAAGGCGCCTTACCTTCGCCGGTAGGCATAAAAATCTGACTCCGGTTTTTGATGTCCTCCACCTGGTAAATCTCAAAGTTCTGCATAAAGAAATTGGCCCTGAGGAACGTATAGTCCATGCCTGCATTTTGAATCGCCTCCATCACCTTCGGATAAGAAGCAATAAACACGATATG
>JBNJGK010000175.1:0-4451 GCA_051747665.1 Bacteroidota bacterium
TTTAAACCGGATCAATCGTGATTATTTTCTTGAAAATCAATATAGCCAATATTTTCACTCATGTTCGCGTTTTGCGATTTTAATAAAAGTTGTATATTTATATATCTAAATGTGAAAATGTCTATATTCGTATGCAAACATTAAAAACGGGTCAAAACAAAAACATGTTTTGAATCGTTATGAATTTGTATAACCAAAAACAATTGAAAATCTAAAAATTACAAGCCTTGTTTCCAATCATTTCAAATATCGACACCCAATCTCAAACGTTTGCGGAAAATTCGGCAAAATACAAGGAGATTGTAGAAGAGTACAAATCCGCGTTGCGCCTTGTGCGTCAGGGCGGAGGTGAAAAGGCAGTCTCCCGCCACAAAGAGCGTAATAAACTTTTGGCGCGTGAGCGAGTGGAACTGCTTACTGATCGCAACACTCCGTTTCTTGAGCTTTCAGCGCTGGCAGCTAACGGACAATACGAAGATCAGTTTCCCTCGGCAGGAATCGTTACGGGTATTGGTTTAGTTAAAGGGCGTGAGACCGTGATTATCGCTAATGACGCCACAGTAAAAGGCGGCACTTACATAGCCGAAACCATCAAAAAGCATGTGCGCGCCCAGGAAATTGCACTCGAAAATCATTTGCCTGTAGTTTACATGGTAGATTCGGGCGGTGTGTTTTTACCCGAGCAGGCAAATGTTTTTGCAGACAAGCATGATTTCGGCCGGTTTTTCTTTAACCAATCCCAAATGTCGGCAAAAGGAATACCGCAAATCGCTATCGTAATGGGCTCATGTACTGCCGGCGGAGCGTATGTTCCGGCTATGAGTGATGAAACGATTATCGTAAAAAACCAGGGTACGATTTTCATTGGCGGGCCGCCACTGGTAAAAGCTGCCACAGGTGAGGATGTTTCTGCCGAAGAACTTGGCGGTGCGGATGTGCATACTTCCATATCGGGTGTAGCGGATCATTTTGCTGAAAATGATCAGCATGCCATCCAGATTTGCCGGAATATTTTTGAGGCGCTCGACAAACCCCGGAAGCAGGAGCTGGACATGCAGGAACCGGAAGAACCGAAATACGATCCCAGAGAGCTCTATGGCATTGCCCCGGTTGATTTTAAAAAACCCGTTGATGCCCGTGAAATTATTGCCCGCATCGTTGACGGCAGCCGCTTTCATGAGTTTAAAGCGCGTTATGCGCCTACTTTGATTACGGGTTTTGCTCACATCATGGGTTATCCTGTGGGTATTCTGGCCAACAACGGAATTCTCTTTGCTGAGTCATCCCGCAAAGGAGCTCATTTTATAGAACTTTGCAAGCACCGTAAAATCCCGATTGTATTTCTGCAAAATATCACCGGCTTTATGGTGGGTAAAGAATATGAGCAAGGCGGCATAGCCCGTGACGGAGCCAAGCTTGTGCATGCGGTGGCTACCGCTAATGTTCCCAAATTTACTGTGGTTACCGGAGGCTCTTTTGGTGCCGGAAATTATGCCATGGCAGGCCGGGCTTATGAGCCGCGCCTTTTATTTATGTGGCCGAACGCAAAAATATCTGTCATGGGAGGGGATCAGGCGGCTAATGTGCTTATTACCGTGAAGGAAGACCAGCTTAAAGCAAAAGGCAAAACCTTATCAGACGAAGAAAAAGAAAAGATCAGAACGGAAATCCTCAAAAAATATGAACATGAGGGTTCTGCTTTTTACAGCACTTCGCGGCTATGGGACGATGGTATTATCGATCCGGCTGACACGCGTGTGGTCTTGGCTATGGGCCTGGCCGCTTCTTTGAATAGACCTTTCCCTGAACCCGAAAACGGGGTTTACAGGATGTAAATAAATCATGTTTAACCAAAAAAAGAACGATGACGAATAAAATAACAACACTCGGCGGGTTTATCTATGAATACCAGAAAAGCCTGAGCCATCCGGAGTCATTCTGGAGCTCAATCGCAGAAACATTTTACTGGCAAAAGAAATTTGACCAGGTGCTGGAATGGGACTTTGAAAAGCCCGATGTGAAATGGTTCCTTAACGGGAAACTCAACATTACGGAAAATATTTTCGAACGTCATATGTTTGAGCGTAAAAACCAGCCTGCCCTTATCTGGGAGCCAAACAACCCGAAAGAAAAGGAAAAGGTTTACACCTACAAAGAGCTTTATGATGAAGTGCGGGTTTTTGCGAATATGTTGCTGAGCAAAGGAATCCGTAAAGGAGATCGTGTGGTAATCTATCTCCCTATGATTCCGGAGCTAACCATTGCAATGCTTGCCTGCGCGCGCATCGGTGCAATCCATTCGGTGATTTTTGCCGGCTTTTCTGTAAATGCAGTAGCTGACAGAGTAAAAGATGCCGGCGCAAAGATGATCATCACTTCCGATGGCAGTTTTAGAGGAAAGAAAACCATACCGCTGAAGAATATTGTTGATGAAGCGATGGATAACTGCGATTGCAATTCCGTAAAAAACGTGTTGTTGATAAAACGAACCGGCCAAAAGGTTTCGTTTATGGAAGATCGTGATGTGTGGCTGCAAGATGCACTGAAAGGCATTTCTTCTGAAAACGATGCGGAAGTAATGGACTCCGAAGACCCGCTATTTATTCTATACACTTCCGGTTCTACGGGTCAGCCCAAAGGCTTGGTTCATACTACCGGTGGCTACATGGTTTATACTTCCTATAGTTTTAAAAATATTTTCCAATACAGCGATGGTGATGTTTTCTTTTGCTCAGCGGATATTGGATGGATTACAGGCCATAGCTATATTGTTTACGGTCCGCTGTTGGCAGGCGCCACTACGGTGATGTATGAAGGTACCCCAACTTATCCCGATGCCGGAAGGTTTTGGGATATTGTGCAAAAGTTTAAAGTGAACCAGTTTTA
Source organism: Bacteroidota bacterium (assembly GCA_051747665.1). Classification (GTDB taxonomy): domain Bacteria; phylum Bacteroidota; class Bacteroidia; order Bacteroidales; family JAIPAH01; genus JAIPAH01. Next base: position 2,887 of record JBNJGK010000175.1, read on the forward strand.
TACTGCTCCCACCGCCATACGGGCATTGATGGGATATGGCCGGAAACCTTTCGAAGGGAAGGACCTCAGCTCGCTGAAAGTTTTGGGAACTGTAGGAGAACCCATCAATGAGGAAGCCTGGCACTGGTATCACGATTTTGTAGGTCAAAGCCGCTGCCCAATCGTAGATACATGGTGGCAAACAGAAACGGGAGGCATCATGATTAGTCCGCTTGCCGGAATTACGCCAACCAAACCTTCTTATGCAACACTTCCGTTTGTAGGCATTCAGCCGGCCATTGTAAATGGCGATGGAAAAGAACAAACCGGCAACAGCGTGGAAGGCAATTTGTGCATCAAGTTCCCCTGGCCAGGTATGGCTCGAACGGTTTGGGGCGACCATAAACGTTATAAAAAAACCTATTTTTCGCAATACAAAGGATATTATTTCACAGGCGATGGTGTGAAGCGCGATGAGGACGGCTACTACCGCATTCTGGGGCGCGTGGATGATGTGATTAATGTATCAGGGCACCGCATCGGAACCGCTGAAGTAGAAAATGCCATCAACGAACACCCGCTGGTTGTGGAGTCTGCGGTAGTAGGATATCCACACAAAGTGAAGGGACAAGGCATTTATGCCTTTGTGGTTTGTCAGGAACTCAGTACCGGAGGTGTTGAAGGCATTAAGACAAGCGTAAAGAAAGGTGTAGAAAAAATTATCGGTCCTATTGCTAAGCCAGATGAAATCAGACTGGTGGAAGGGCTTCCCAAAACGCGTTCAGGAAAGATTATGCGCCGGATCCTGCGTAAAATCGGCGAAGGGAAAACCGATGATTTCGGAGATACATCTACACTGCTCGATCCTGGTATTGTTGATAGCATCATGAAAAATGAATGTGAAGAAAAGTATCAGCAAAACGCAAAGAAAAAATGAGATTAAAGGAACACAATCAAAAAACATTGAAATGAAAGATTTCACAACGATAGAGTTTGAAAAAAACAAAGATGTCGGCACGGTATGGCTGAATCGGCCCGGCATCCGTAATGCCTTCAACGAGACGATGATCAGTGAGCTGATCGAGGTATTTGAAGAGGCGGATAAGATGGAAGACATTAAAGTGCTGCTTTTGCGCGGTCGTGGCAAGTCTTTCTGTGCCGGCGCAGATTTGAACTGGATGCGCGGCGTAAAGGATTATTCGTATGAACAGAATTATGAAGAGAGTTACAATCTTTCAAAGTGCTTTTATGCTATTTATACCTCTTCCAAACCCACCATTGCTATGGTGCATGGCGCAGCAATCGGCGGCGCTAATGGTTTGCTGGCAGCTTGCGATTTCGCTTTCGCGGATGATGAAACCGTATTCTCGCTCAGCGAAGTTAAAATAGGTATCGTTCCGGCTTGTATCTCTCCTTATGTGGTAAAGCGCACAGGGGAGTTTGGCTCGCGCGATTTGATGCTGACCGGAAGGCGAATAAAGGGCATTGAGGCCGAAGAGTACAAGCTGATTAACAAGTCGTTTTCAGGCGATGAAATGGAGAATCATGTGGATGAACTCATAGGTTTGCTACGCACCAGCGGTCCG
>JBNJGK010000176.1:0-4362 GCA_051747665.1 Bacteroidota bacterium
GATTTCGTGGAAACACCTGTTCAAGTAAAAAAAATGGACATAAAACCTGAAAAAAGACGCTCTTTCAGTGATTTACTGATGGATTTGTAATCCTGATGAACCTATTCTGCTGCAGGTGTCAAAGAATGATACTCTTTTGAGTACTGCAACATCTGAGCAGCAAAATCATTGGGATATGCAATTTTTACATCTGTAATTTCTCCATCTTTCATTACCGGCTTCAGTTCAGGATTGATGAATCCTGCATAAGGTGCGATATTTAGTTTTTTCCAGCGTTCGAGTACTTCTTTGTGAATTTTTTGGTCAACTTGTACGCCGTATGTTTCCACCAATTTACGGGCTGCATCATAATCTCCCTCAGATTTGATACGTTGAACTTCTCTCAAAAGAACACCTACATATTCGCGGAAAAGCTCATAATCTCCGATAACAAAATAGGTTTTATCTTCTTTGACCTTTTTCTCGATAACATTCTGATGCGCTCCCTTTCTGAGAATCCATTGTGCTATCAAATAGCGGTTTCGCATGTGGGCTTCTTCTATGTTTTTTCCCGGCTCTACCCTCACAAGTTGCGTAAGCAGGGCACTTCTGACAAAAGCATCATACTCGGCCTTTCCCACTTCTTCGCTGTCCATTAACCCTAATTCTGTCAGCTTCGGATCAATGGCAAAATAAAGTGCAACCAAATCAGCGCGCGTTTCTTCAATGGTAGAAGCATATTTCTTTAAGGTATCACCAGCTTCTCCAACGTCTTCCTTCATTTTACCGGAACCATGCCCTACAATCTCATGCAAATCCACATGAAGGGCAGTTGCTTTGCTGCCATATTTTTTGGCCCGCTGTATTTCTTCATCTGAGAAGGCAAAAGCTTCAAGCACTCCTGAGGATTTACTCACTTCATCGTAAGCATTTACGATATTTGATAAGGTAACGGATTTTGAACCATATTCTGAACGTATCCAATCAGCATTTGGCAGGTTGATGCCAATAGGCGTGGCGGGAGAACTGTCTCCAGATTCCATCACCACATTAATTGCTTTTCCGGTAACTCCTTCAATCTTTTTCTTTTTGTAATCAGGATGTGTAGTAGAATGCTGCTCAAACCATTCAGCATTTTCACTCACAGTTTTTGCGCGTTTAGTAGCGTTCTTGTCAAGAATCGAAACCACCGACTCAAAAGAGCCTTTCCGTCCAAGCGGATCTCCATAAACTTCTATAAACCCATTAATAACATCTACGGTTGAGCTCGTATCTTTCAGCCAATCGATATTATACTCATCAAACTGCTTTAGATCTCCAGTTTCAAAAAACCGGATCAGCTTTTTTAAGGCTGATTCCTGTGTTCTATTTTCCGATACTTCCGCCGCTTTTTCGAGCCAGTAGACTATCTTTGAAAGCGCCTCACCATAAAGTCCTCCAACTTTCCAGACTTTTTCCCTGATTTCGCCGTTTTCCTTTACCAGTTTAGAATTCAATCCTGAAGAAACCGGCCTTTTAGGATCAGGCTGTTTATAGTTTTTATAAAAAGCTTCAGCTTCCGCTTCGGTCACATTTTCGTAGAAGTTGTTAGCCGATTCAAGCACAATATCCTTCCCATCATCCAATACCACGCGCTTTGAGGCTACAGTATCATCAAATAGCTGCTTACTGAGAAATTCCTCCGTGCTTTTACGGGTATGAAAAACCGGAGCAAAACCATCCGAATCACTTTGCTGAACCAATTCACTGAGGAATTCCTGAGAAAAACCCGGCTTCATTTTATCCATACTGTAATGATGGTGGATACCATTAGCAAACCAAATTCGTTTCAGAAAAACCTCAAAAGCCTTAAAATCATCTTTGTCGCGATCACCTTTATAGGTTTTGTAGATATTCTCGAGCATCAGCCGGATGGCCAGGTTGTACTTGTAATTCTGATCCCAGATAATATCCCTGCCCCAAAGCGCTGCCTGTGAAAGATAATACAACAACCTCTTTTTTGCTACCGGCAGTTCTTCAAATCCGGGGACTTTATAACGTAATATCCGTATATCAGCAAATTGTTCTGAGAAATAATTAAATGTATCCTGATTTGTCATGATGAAAAGTTTGGTGGGAAACAGCAGAGAACTTTTATTTGTTCACACGGGCATTTACCAGCCTCCTGTTTTCAGGCTGATACACCGGTACTGCACTCACGTTGTTTAAAGTAAACGAATACTCCAGCACGTCGTCCTGTTGGCGTTCTCTCAAACGTTCTCGATGAGCCGCCTTTTCGATGTAACTTAGCATATCAGACTTGCCTTCTTTCCACATATCGAGCGATACGGTTACTGAGTCGCAGTTTGATCTGAAATTTTCGGTTGCAAGCAACTCATCCGCTAAAGCGCCGGCAAAAAAGGTGTCTTCAATACAAAACTTATTCTTAAAACCGCTGCAAAGGACCAGCACATTCTTCTTCTGTTCTACCAGCCAATCTGCCAGAGGCTTGAGGTTATTGAAAGAACCGATTACAGCATCAGCGCCATTGCTTACAGCCATATCGATAGCCTGCGTGCCGTTAGTAGTGCTGTAAACGATGGTTTTTCCCTGCACTTCAGGAATCATAAAATTAAAAGCAGAATTCCCGAAATCGGCGAAATCCAGCGTTTTACCCTCCCGTTCCGATGCTACCAAATACCCTTTGGCTTTGAATTCACGGGCAATTTCCACATCAGCTACCGGTATGATAGAATGCACTTTGTTTTCAAAAGCAGCATTGATAGAAGTTGTAGCTCTGAGTATATCCACAACAACAACCACATAATTTTCCCGTGTAATACGATAAGGGAAAAGTGCCGGTGAAAAACAGGTTTCCAGTGTGTATTTGTTATCCATGTTTTATCTTGTTGGATGCTTTGCAAAAGTAGCACATCTTCATTTTAATAAAAAACTCCGGTTGATTGGTTGGTTGGTTAATTTGTTAATTCGTTAATTGGTATATTTGTAATTCGTTCCCGATAGCTATCCGGATGGTTGATTTTTAAATTTCGAGTTCCGGGTTCCGGATTCCGGGTTAAAAATGAAGGGTTGCAAGCCCCGGAGGGATGGCGACCCTGAAGCGTAATTGACTGCCAACTGCCTTTTGCCCTTTGCCAACTTTTACACAAACACTTAAACACATAAGCACCCAAACACTTAAACACATTTCAACCTACCAACCTAAAAATCACAAACCTTCTCAACTAAATCATTATTTTTCAAAAAATGGTGGCTTCACAATGATTGCTTTTTTAAGCTTGCCGCGAATATCAATAAAAATTTCACTATCAAACTTAGCATGCTCCGTTTTTACATATCCCATGCCAATGGCTTTATTAGCATAAGGCGCCATAGTTCCAGATGTAACCTCACCAATCGGGTTGCCTTCGGCATCCTTGATTTCATAATGCTGCCGCGGTATACCTTTATCAACCATCACGAATCCACGCAACCTGCGCTTAGGCTTTTCAGCCTTCATCTTTTCGTGGTATTCTCGATTGATGAAGTCGTTTCCTTCCGTAAACTTGGTTATCCAGCCTAAACCGGCCTCAATGGGTGATGTAGTATCATCAATATCATTCCCGTAAAGGCACAAGCCGGCTTCCAGGCGCAATGTGTCGCGTGCACCCAGGCCAATGGGTTTAATACCATAAGCCTTTCCGGCTTCAAGCACTTTTTTATAAATTTTTTCTGCATGCCGGTTTTCAAAATAAATTTCACAACCGCCAGAGCCTGTATATCCTGTTGTGGATAGAATGACATTATCCACTCCGGCAAAATTCAAGACTTTAAATGTATAAAAACCCATTTCCTCGAGCGGCTCATCCGTAAGCGACTGCATAGCTTTCAGGGCAAGAGGGCCCTGAACTGCAAGCAGCGAGGTTTCGTCAGAGGCATCTCTTAATTGAGCACCAAACGTATTTTGCTTGTTAACCCAGTCCCAGTCTTTTTGGATGTTAGCAGCATTAGCCACCATCATGAACTTTTCCTTATGGAATTGATAAACCAGAAAATCATCCACAATACCACCCTGGTCGTTAGGCATGGTATTATATTGTACTTTACCATCATAGAGTTTCGCAGCATCATTCGATGAAATTCGCTGAACCAGGTCAAAAGCTTTGGGACCTTCTATAAAAAACTCACCCATGTGCGAAACATCAAAAACCCCGAGTTTTTCTCTTACTGTATTGTGTTCAATATTGACACCTTCAAATTGTAATGGCATTTTATAACCGGCAAATTCTACCATCTTTGCGCCCATCTCTTCATGCACGCTTGTTAATGCGGTTGTCTTCATAGCTAATTGTTTTTATTTTTGACAAAGCAAAAGTATAAAAAAGAACACGATATTTTAAAACA
>JBNJGK010000177.1:0-4335 GCA_051747665.1 Bacteroidota bacterium
GTGGTTGTGTTTTAGGCACATCAGGCACTCTGCCCGATAATAACCACGGTTCCCGCCCGTAGCAACCTGTAACCAATGTATCTTTTTTTCCGTGAAACAGAACGCCACCACCGTACATATTCATGTCTTTTCCGGGGGGCCAGCCTTCGGGCTTAATCGGTTGTAAACCGCCATCATACCAGTAAACATCCACTTCCGAAAGATCAAGTTTTCCCTTTCGTCCGCGTTCCGGGAATGTCATGCGAACTTTTTGAGCGGCGGGGGCCGATTCGGTAAGAAGAAGCGTTGAGCTGCCCTGCGCTTTTGTGGGATAACCCAAATTCAGGCCTTTAAATGCAGGATGCAGGATATGGCATGCCATATCGCCTAAAGCTCCGGTTCCAAAGTCCCACCAGCCGCGGAAATTCCATGGAGTATAAATTTCATTGTAAGGACGCATCTCTGCCGGACCAATAAAAAGGTCCCAATTCAGCGTATCAGGCACCCATTGTCCCTGTTTTGGAACATTAAGACCCTGTGGCCAAATCGGACGGTCGGTGAAAGCTTCAACCTTAGTCACCTCTCCAATTTCTCCGTTCTGAAGCCATTCAGTAGATAAAGCCACACCGTGGCCCGAGGCTCCCTGGTTGCCCATCTGTGTTGCCACGCCATATTTTTCGGCCAGGCGGGTTAAAAGGCGGGATTCGTAAACGGTATGTGTCAGTGGTTTTTCAACATAAACATGTTTGCCCAGTGTAATGGCATGTGCAGCAATAATAGCATGCGTATGATCGGCTGTGGCTACAACAACCGCATCGATTGAATCGCCCATTTCATCGAGCATTTTACGCCAGTCCCAATACTTCTTTGCTTTCGGGAAATAATCGAAAGCTCCATTAGCATATTTCCAGTCAACATCGCACAGAGCTACAATATTCTGGCTTTCAATGGCTTTAAGTACGCCGAGTCCCCGGCCTCCAACTCCCACTCCGGCAATGTTAAGCTTGTCGCTGGGTGCGGTTTTCCCCAGGCCCGCGATGACCGAACTGGGTAAAATTGTCAGGCCGGCGGCTGCAAGAGCTGTATTCTCTATGAAGTGACGCCGGCTAATACTCGTTTTTTCCTTTTTTGATTCCATAGTCTTATTTTTTGTTTTACTATTATTTTCTTTAACGTAAGAAAATCACCGTCCCAACGACGGTTTTGAAAAGGAGCCAATATTAGCTTACGTTCACCGGCCAGCTTTATTAGCTTTTCAGCCTCGTTTACGGATACAGTGAAAGGCTTTTCCACAATCACGTGCTTTCCTGCAAGCAATGCTTTTCTGGCATAATCGAAGTGTGTGAAATTGGGTGAAGCAATCACAACCAACTGAATATCATTATTTGATATAACTTCATCAATTGAATTGAAAACTATTGCCTCCGGATATTCTTTGGTCACAGTTTCTTTTTGGGATGTCAATACTGAATGCAAGGAATATAAAGGGTTATGCTTAATAAAAGGAGAAAAAAAGTAACGGCCCGAAAGGCCAAAACCAATTACGGATGTTTTAATTTTCTCCATGGTAATTTATTAAATTGCCTATGAAATTACAGTTTTATTTTTGAATTATCAAATCCGTAATTACTTTATACGGACTAGTTCAACCCTTCTCAGGGTTGTTGGTTGGTGGGATGATATTATTTCCACGGGTTTTTCCTGTGGTTTATATCGTTTATCCACTTCGTGGATTTTTTCAATCTTTCCTGATTTGCATTGTCCAATTCTCAGTTTTGACTTTTTACATAATCAAGTATGATTATCTTTACCTATTATTATCACTTTCATAAAACATAGAAGGATGAAACAGGCAAATCTAACCGGATTAATTATCGCTATTTTTTTTCTACTTGCTGCGTTTAGCACTTCGTACATAAACGAATCCGACAAAGGTGTTTTTAACCACGCCACAAATATTGGAAATCCTGATCTTAAAGGAGAGGCCGATTTTAAACCTGAAAACGGTATTTACACAATACAGGGAGCAGGCGAGAACATGTGGGGCAACAGCGATGAGTTCTTCTTTTCAAGTAAGAAAATCGAAGGTGATTTTATTTTGCGTACGCGGGCTGCTTTTTTAGGCAAAGGCGTTAATGACCATCGTAAAATTGGCATCATGGCCCGAAACAGTTTTGATGATGACGCCTCCCACGTAAGTGCTGTTGTGCATGGCGACGGACTTAGTTCGCTACAGTTCAGAAAAAAGAAGGGAGGCAAAACGAAAGAGCTGCAATCAAAAGACAGCGCTCCGGACATTATTCAGCTCGAACGCAGGGGAAACACCTTCATTGTGTCAACAGCTCCTGAAGGCAAACCGTTTACAAGGGTTTCAGTTGAAAATATCAATCTGAAAGACGCTGTAAATGTTGGAATATTTATTTGCTCTCACGATGCGGAAATTATTGAAAAAGCCAGGTTTGATAATGTGCGTATAATAATTCCTGCTGAAGAAGGTTTTGTACCGTACCAGGATTACATTGGCAGCCATATAGAAATTTTGGACATCGAAACCGGCACACGAAAGATTGTTCATAGCTCTCCCCTCTCGTTGCAAGCTCCAAACTGGTCGCCCGACGGAAAATCGCTACTCTATAACAGCGAAGGTAAAATTTTCGATTTCAATATCGCCACTTCTGAAATCACAGAAATCAATACCGGCTTTGCTCAAAACAACAACAACGACCATGTTTTGTCGTTCGACGGTAAAATGCTTGGAATAAGTGACCATACCGAGCACAAAAACAACCAGTCGCTCGTATACGTATTACCGGCAACAGGTGGTGAGCCCGAACGGATTACATCACATGCACCTTCTTACTTGCATGGCTTTTCTCCCGATGGTAAAGAGATAGTTTATACTGCAGGGCGCGGAGATTTTGAACATCTCGATATTTATAAAGCCAACATTGAAACTAAAGTAGAAACCAGAATTACAGATGCCCCCGGGTTGGATGACGGTTCGGAGTATTCTCCGGATGGAAAATATATTTATTTTAATTCGGCTCGTACGGGCACCATGCAAATCTGGCGAATGAAACCGGATGGAAGCGATCAGGAGCAGCTCACTTTTGACGAGTATAACGACTGGTTCCCGCATGTATCTCCTGACGGTAAAAAATTGGTTTTCATCTCCTATTCAAAAGAAGTTGATGCCGAAGACCACCCTTTTTACAAGCAAGTTTATCTCCGCACGATTTCTGCCGATGGAGGAAAGCCGAAAATATGTGCTTACGTTTATGGCGGACAAGGATCTATGAACGTATTTAACTGGTCGCCCGACAGCAAAAAAATTGCATTTGTAAGTAACAGCAAACAATAATTCTGCATTTTTAAGCTCTTTACAGGCGTTTAGAACCTGTCTGGTCTGATCAACAATTAAACCAGACAGGTTGCAAAAGCCTGTCTGGTCTGATCAACAATTAGATTTTTCAGCTAATCAGTTTAATCAAAAACGATAGGTCAGATTAACCTGGACGGAGTTATTTGATATTCCGTAACTATATCCTTTTATATCTAATGTTTCCGGATTATTGTGCTCATTGTCTGCATATTTTTTTACAGAGCCGGAACGATAGCTAAAATGAGGCAAAAACTCCGCGCCTATCAGGATATGCTCATTCAGCAAATGATGAAAGCCTAAAACAAAATTCATCCCGTAAGTATTGGCTATTTGCTCATTCAACTGTTCTGCCGGGCCATCATTAACAATATTTAATTCTTCCTTGTCTTTGCTGTAAGTGTAAAACAAATCTACTCCAAATCTGAAGTCGAAATTTTCGGTAATTTCCGAGATGTTAATCCGGCCAATTTTTACAGTATAATCTGCATTTTTATGTTTCGCATCTGTATGATAATCATTGAATGTTGATTTCTGGTTATTGTGCGAAACCATAAGCGTTTGGAACCTCCAGAGGGAATGGTCTCGTCCGGTTTTATATACCAGACCGAACCGGTTGAGATCAGAAAATGTAATTCCCAGCTCATTTAACTTAATTTTATTGTCCTGTTTTGATTGTGCCATGCTTGCTAACGATAGTGTAGCAACCATAATAAAAATTGAGAATGTTTTCATTTGTTTGGATTTTAGTTAATGACTTCTTTAACGTGGACGTCCAAATCCCTCAAAACAATTAATGTGCCAACATATGTAAAAAGAGTCTAAATAAGACCCGATCCGGTGGCTTTGTTCAGGGGATTTCCCCTCTCCCATGCCCTTAGTTATCGGCACCTCCCCGGGGAGAGGGCTTTATTCTCTGTAAATGTATCCTTTGTGCATTCCTTGTCTCCCTGGTGGTTATATCTTAATTCCTTTTT
>JBNJGK010000178.1:0-4327 GCA_051747665.1 Bacteroidota bacterium
TTGCTATTAAATAGCCATTGATGGTCATTCTGTTGTAATTAGTAGTAATTGATTGTAATTTGCTTCGCGTAATTGGTAGTAATTGTTTGTTTTAATGGTCATTTATAGTCATTTGTGGTTATTGATGGTCATTCTGTTGTTTTTAAGATTTGGAATTTATACAATTCACCAATTAACGAATTAACTATTCACTCAATAACCCAATCAACCAATCGACAAGTCATATATTCTCAACTTTTTCCAATTGCATACAAGTGCTAGTACTGTTCCGCCTGATGTGAAGGCCTAAAAGCAGTCCTGACAGGTTTATTTAAGAAACATGCTATGCACTGCTTTCCATCAAAAACCTGTCAGGACTTCCTACAAATTAACTTTTGCTCATCTCGCCTTTACAGGAAGAAAAACTCCCTCTCCCTGGGGAGCGCCGATAACTATCGGCAGGGGTGAGGGGATTACAGAACAAATACGAGGAACCACGAATAATTATTGCATTCGATACGAAATAAGAGGATTCTGATGCTCTAAAGCACCGGCTGGAAGCCGGTGTTCCATGATAAGTCAGACTAAACTCCTTCTCCCTGGGGAGATGCCGATAACTATCGGCAGGGATGAGGGGGATTACAGAGAAAAGAAAAAACAATTGCCTTCTTATTACAGGATATACAATGCGAGACGATTTTGAAGCTATAAAACTTGACCTAAAAGCACAAGGCTAAAATATCCATTTAACGATTCACAAATCTACGAATTAACTATTCACCAAATAACCAATTAACTATTCACTGAATAAACCAATTAACGATTCACCATTCGACGAATCAACGAACCACTCTTTTCACATTTTCCTACCTTTGCCGGGAATTTTAATTTGGTCAGCATGGCACAGACGCTTTTATGGATTATACTTGGGATTTTGATTTTTGATTTTGTGTTTGAGCAGGTATTGGATTTGCTTAACCAATCGCGCTTTAGCGAGAAATTACCCAAAGAATTGCAGGGTATTTATAACCCTGAAAAGTATCAGCAATCTCAGCGCTACCTTAAGGTGAACCACAAATTTGGACTGCTAACAAGCAGCTTGTCATTTGTTTTGATGTTTGCGATGATCTATTACGGTGGATTTGCTTACGTTGACAAATTAGCCGGAGGAGTTACTTCCAATCCCATTAGCAGGGCTTTGATATTTTTCGGGATAATAGGAATCGCTGCAGATATACTTTCTATGCCATTTCAGCTATACAGTACTTTTGTGATTGAAGAACGTTTCGGATTTAATAAAACCACGATCAAGACCTTTTTTCTTGATAAATTGAAAGGCTGGATGCTTGGAGCTTTGCTGGGCGGAGGGTTGCTTGCCCTGATAATTTGGCTGTATCATGCTACAGGCCAGTGGTTCTGGATACTGGCTTTTGTCGTCATGGTTTCCTTTTCTGGACTTATGACGATGTTCTACGCTTCGGTGATTCTGCCATTGTTTAATAAGCTTACGCCACTTGAAGAAGGAGAGCTGAGAAATGAAATAGAGAAAATGGCTGAAAAAACCGGGTTTGATTTAAAAAACATTTATGTGATGGATGGCTCTAAGCGCTCATCTAAGGCAAACGCCTTTTTTAGCGGGCTGGGATCTAAGAAAAAAATCGTACTTTTCGATACCCTGATTCAAGATCATACCACAGAAGAATTGGTTGCGGTTCTGGCCCATGAAATAGGCCACTACAAGAAAAACCACATGAAAATAAACTTCGCCCTGTCTATGATTCAGATTGCCATTATGCTTTCTGTGCTTTCTTTATTTTTAGACCAGAACACCATGTGGCCCCAATACCTGGCCAATGCATTAGGAGCTAAAGAAGCCAGCTTTCATTTAGGTTTACTGGCCTTTGGTATACTTTACACTCCTCTTTCTTTGATTTTGGGACTGGTCATGAATATTATCAGCAGAAAGCACGAATTCAGTGCCGACAAGTTTGCTGCTGAGAACTATGCCGCCGCTCCCTTAGCCAGCGCACTCAAAAAAATGTCAGTAAAACATCTTAGTAACCTGCGGCCTCATCCGGCTTATGTTTTTGTGCATTATTCTCATCCGCCATTGCTCCAAAGACTTCAGCCGCTAAAACAAATGGAAGGGTAGTTATAACCGATATATAAAAAAATAAGGAAAACTTAACCTTATTTTAATATCGTTTTAATGTTTGAAGTCTGGCTGTATCTGTTTAAATCATACATGTTTAAAATTTCCATATAAGTAAAATCCCGTAATTAGTATCAGTTTAATATCTTAAAGTAAAAACCTCACTAAATATCCCTCAAAGCCCCTACAACCTGTCTGGAGAGTCAATCTATTTTTGATAAAATAAGTTAAAAAGCTTTTATCATTAAAGTAATCTATTGTAAACCAAAACCTTAAAACATGAGAAAATTCGCAGTTTTATTGGTTATTCTATTTGGGCTCAGTGTGCAAATGACTTTTGCCCAGAGCAAGGATATCCAGGGAACAGTTAAGAATGAAGAGGGAGAAGTTCTTCCATTCGTAACAGTAAGCATTAAGGGCACAGACGAGGGTGCTATTACGAATCAGGATGGAGAGTTTAGCCTTCAGGCAAAGCCTTCTGATTCATTGAAAGTTTCATTTGTAGGAATGCAGACGCAGGTTATCCCTGTGGGAGACAATACTACATTTGATATCGTTCTGCAAAAAGCCAGAACCAGCCTTGACGAGGTAGTTGTAGTGGCTTACGGTACAAAGAAGAAACGTAATATTATTTCATCGGTTTCAAGCGTTTCTGCTGATGAGATTGAAAACACACCTTCAAGTAGCTTTGAAGACGTGATGCAGGGTAAAACTCCTGGTCTGGTAATGAGCTCAGGAGCCCGTGCGGGTAACGTAAACTCTATTCGTATTCGAGGTACATCTTCTTTGTCAGCTTCTTCTCAGCCACTGTTTGTGATTGACGGAGTGCCACAAACCGATTACCGCATGGGATATACCGGGGATAACGCCCAGGTGAGCCCGATTTCCAACCTTAACCCTAACGACATTGAGTCGATTGAAGTGTTAAAAGATGCTTCTGCATCAGCACTTTATGGCTCAAGAGCTACAAACGGGGTTGTGTTGATTACAACCAAAAAAGGAAAAGGCGGAACAACCCAGATTAATTTTTCTTCTCAGCTTGGCTATCAGGAGCCCACAAACTTCATTGATATGCTTAACGGTGAGCAGTATACCGAGTTGATGAATGAAGCCTACAGCAACGCTACAGGTGGTGCGGTAGAACAAGTTTTAGGCCCACCTGAGGAAGCTATCAATACCGACTGGATTGATGAAACAATGCGTCAGGGATTCATGCAACAGTATAACCTTTCTGCAAGCGGTGGCAATGAGAAAACTCAGTTTTTCTCCAGCTTTGCATTCAGCGACGATGAAGGATATACAAAAGGAAACAACTTCCAACGCATAAGCGGAAGATTAAATGTAGACCATGAGGTAAATGACAGGCTTAAATTGAATGCAAGACTTTCAATTTCGCGGGTAGTCAATGACCGTGTATCGGGTAGTAACTCGATTAGTTCTGCTTCTACGCTTGGTTTGCTGCAGTTTCCAAACATTCCTGTTAGAGGTGATGGTTCTGACTTTTACGGACCTGAAGATGAGTTTTATCAAGGGCAGGGTGTAAACTTTGCTGCCGGATTTTCATCTCATAACCTGGTGCAGGATTTGGATGAGTCGTTCCATAACTCTAAAACCTATAAACCTACATTATCTGTAGGAGGTAACTACGAGATTATTGATAACTTAACATTCACTACTGATTTCTCAACAGAATATATCGACATGACCGATGATATTTTCTGGGGGTTGAATGGTATTGACGGAGGTGCGCAAAATGGGGTTCTTCAAAACCTTTCTTATACGCGCTTAAATTATTTGACCACGAACCGTTTGAACTATGATTATAATGTGGATGAAATTCATAATTTCAGTTTTATGGCGGGATATTCTTTCCAAAAAACGATCTATGACAATTTCAACGTTACCGGAGAAAATTTCCCCAGCAACGAGTTGAACACTATGAATTCTGCCGCATCTGTTAACAGTGGTGGTGGTAATATGGAAGAGGTAGCCTTTGAGTCTTATTTTGGACGGATAAATTATGACTTCATGAATAAGTATCTGGCTGAATTCACTATTCGTACTGACGGGTCTTCCCGCTTTGGTTCTGACGAACGCTATGCAGTTTTCCCGGCAGGTTCTTTAGGCTGGATTGTTTCTGATGAAGACTTTATGGAAGATGTTGAATTTATCAATTTCATGAAAATCAGAACAGGC
>JBNJGK010000179.1:0-4236 GCA_051747665.1 Bacteroidota bacterium
ATGAAAATCAGCAACGTAAATGAAATGAGGAATATGGACCGCCGTGCTACCAAAGAGTATGGTATTCCGCAGGAAATTCTCATGGAGAATGCAGGTCAGGCAGTTTATTACACTATCTTAAAAGAGTTCGGCATTAAAAATAAAAAATTCGTGGTTTTTTGCGGGGTTGGAAATAATGGGGGTGACGGACTGGTCGTTGCCCGAAAAATTCATTCCAGTGGCGGACACGTTACTGTTTTTATCATCGGTGATCCTGCAAAATATAAAGGTGCTGCAAAACAAAATTTTGATATTGTTGAAAAAATTCAAGTTAAGTTATTCCATTTTCAGGATATTTCTTTGGCAAGAGATACTGTCCAAAGCGCCGACGCCATTATTGATGCTATTTTTGGCACAGGCCTCGACCGGGACGTTAATGCGATATATAAGGATGCGATTACTGTAATTAATGAAAGTCAAAAGACCGTATTCAGTCTCGATATACCGTCGGGTGTTAATGGGAATACGGGTCAGGTGATGGGAACTGCAGTGAAGGCAAACTACACCGTTACTTTTGGGTTACCCAAGACAGGAACCCTCCTTTATCCCGGATTTGAACTGTGCGGTAAATTATATGTCACCCACATTTCTTTTCCTCCCGCTCTCCAAAATTCAGATGAATTGAAAATTGCCGTAAACGAACCCAAAATTATTCCTGCACGAAAAAAAGAGAGCCACAAAGCTGATTACAGGAAAACACTTTTTATTTCGGGTTCATCCAATTATTTGGGAGCGCCTTATATCGCTGCGTCGTTGTTTCTGAAAGCAGGCGGCGGTTTACTTTATCTCGCAACACCCGAAAAGACATCGTCCTTTAAAGGCAATATTGCGAACGAGATTGTTTTCATTCCTCAAAAAAGTACTGACTCCGGCAGCATCAGTTATCAAAACAAGACACAATTGCTTGAATTTGCCAGGAAAGTGGAAATGGTCGTTATTGGCCCCGGACTATCATTAAACGCAGAAACACAACTACTGGTAAAAGAATTGTGCATTGAGATACAAAAACCCCTGCTAATTGACGGGGATGGAATAACGGCTGTGTCCGCTGATTTGGATTCCATCGCAAAAAGATCGGCTCCCACAATTTTAACACCACGCCCGGAAGAAATGGCCTCCATTACAAAGCTAAAAACAGAGGATATTTTAAAAGATAAAATCAATATTTTACAGGATACCTGTCAAAAACTGAATGCCATGATTGTATTGAAAGGGGCACATTCGTTGATTGGTTATCCCGACAAAAAAGTATTGATAAATCTTTCCGGTAATCCAGGTATACCCGGTGCCGGCAGTGGCGATGTATTAACCGGAGTTATTTTGGGCATGGCCGGTCTGGGGTTTTCAATTGACGAAGCGTTACCAATGGGCGTTTTTCTGCACGGTTTGGCCGGCGATCTTGCGGTAATACAAACAGGCGAAGACAGGCTTATCGCGGACGATATTACGGAAAATTTACCTGCTGCAATGAAAACTATATGGGAAGATTTTGAAACCACAACCCAAAATTTTTATCAAACGATTTTTGTGATATAGAAAATTACTATGATGAGGCGAAAAAAAAGGAGACAGAAATTATGAATTACAAAAGCTACAATTTGAGAAATTATGAAACTATTCCTCAAATCAAAAAATTATCTAAGGAAAATAAACGTAATATTAAAATAGTAGGTTCAGTATTGCCATTCAAAGTAAACAACTATGTTACCGACGAACTCATCGACTGGGATAATTACGAAAATGACCCCATGTTTAACCTGACATTTCCTCAGAAAGAGATGCTGTTGCCGCAACATTTCAACGAGATGGCCGCAGCTTTGGAGCAATCCTCTGATAAGAAATATCAAACGGAGGTAAGCAACAAAATCAGGTTACAGTTAAACCCAAGTCCGGCAGGACAAAAAGAACATAATGTTCCGGTAATTGATAACGTAAAGCTGTATGGTGTTCAGCATAAATACAGGGAAACCGCCTTGTTTTTTCCCAGTGCCGGACAAACATGCCATAGTTATTGCACCTATTGTTTTCGCTGGGCTCAGTTTGTAGGAATGGAAAAATTAAAGTTTGCCATGAAAGAAACAGAACTCATGGTTAAATATCTGGAGAAGCATCAGAAGGTCACCGATCTTTTATTTACGGGCGGCGACCCAATGACCATGTCGTATAAAATTTTCAAAAAATATATCAACCCGTTTATTTCCAACCAGAACAAAACCAATATTCAAACCATTAGAATTGGAACAAAAGTATTAAGTTACTGGCCCTATAAATTTCTTACAGATGATGATGCCGATGACTTCCTGAGATTGTTTGAAACAATTACCTCGAAAGGTATAAATCTGGCTTTTATGGCACATTTTACCCACCCCGTAGAATTAGAGACAGAGGCTGTAAAACATTCCATTCAGAAATTAAGAAACACAGGGGTACAAATCAGGACACAATCACCTGTGGTTAGGCATATTAACGATAAACCGGAACTTTGGTCGGAAATGTGGCGAAAGCAGGTGAATCTCAATTGTATTCCCTACTACATGTTTATTGCGCGAAATACAGGGGCACAG
Source organism: Bacteroidota bacterium (assembly GCA_051747665.1). Lineage (GTDB taxonomy): Bacteria > Bacteroidota > Bacteroidia > Bacteroidales > JAIPAH01 > JAIPAH01. Next base: position 2,604 of record JBNJGK010000179.1, read on the forward strand.
CATTATTTTTCCGTACCGTTATTTGAAGCCTGGGAAATCTTCAGAAAAGCCTATCAAAATGTGAGCGGCGTTTGCCGGACCGTCCGCGGGCCAAGTATGTCTTGTACACCAGGGAAAGTGCAGATTTTGGGCGTTACTGAAATGAATCAGGAAAAAATATTTGTACTGCGGTTTATTCAGGGGCGAAATCCTGACTGGGTGGCCCGCCCGTTTTTTGCCAAATTTGATGAGAATGCCATTTGGATGGATACATTAGAACCGGCAATTGGAGAAAAATTCTTTTTTGAAGATGAAGAATTTAAGTACTTCCGGGAAAATTATTACGACAGTGAATGGGAAAGTTTTGAATAATCGGATATAATTCTAAAAAACCTCGTAACTACTCACCGGCATGGGGAAATTTAGCCGGTTGAGCACCCTTTCCAGCAAAATTCCCTGGTTGGGGTCGTAATTGTAGCCATAAGTTGCCCTTACTCCGTACGAAATAAAATGAACGGCCCTGTCGAGCGCAATGGGCAGGCTGTCGCCCTGTATCAGCGAGCCGGTTAAAACGCTGGCAAAACAGTCGCCTGTTCCCGGAAAATCGGCAGGTATGTAATCGATGGGCACTTTCCAGAACCGGGAACCATTTCTGTTGTATGCAATCACCGAAAATTTTTTGCCGGAGGTTTTGTCGGGGACACTTGTAACAACCACAATTCCAGGCCCCGCATCCGATAGTTGTAATATCCATTTTTTAATTTCATCTTCACCGGCATCGGATTGAAAGGGTTTCCCCAGCAGCAAAAACATCTCGGTCAGATTGGGGGTAATAACATTAGCTTTTTGAATTAATGATTTCATTTCCGAAACCATTTTTTTATCGAACGGCCCGTACATTTTGCCATTGTCTCCCAAAACCGGGTCAACCACCACCAATTGATTCTCTTTACTAAATGTTTCAATTAATCTGTGAACAATGCGAATCTGCTTGTATGATCCCAGAAAACCGCTGTAAACAGCATCAAAAGCCACATCCATTTTTTTCCAGTGGTCGATTATGGGTTGCATCTGCGCGGTAAGATCGGTGAAATGATACCCTTTAAACCGGCTGTGAGATGATAACACCGCAGTGGGCAGCGGACAAACTTTTATCCCCATTGCAGATAAAATTGGGATAACTACCGAAAGTGAGGTCCTTCCGCACCCCGAAAGGTCGTGTATGGCGGCGATTTGTTTTACAGGCGATTGTGACAGCATATTCCTTATTTTTTATTCAAGCCAGGGATCCATATTCAGGTTTGTCGAAGAAAATAGATCCATGTTTTGGTATTCAACTATTTTTTCCAAATGCTCCAAAAGTGTTTGCGCTTTTAGGTTTTCTTTATCCGCTGCTATCATTTTTTTCAGTTCGTTTATTGCTTCCCCAAATTTTTGTTCGCTAATGAGTTTATGAATCCTTGAAAACTCTGTTGTTTGATTATCATTGTTCTTTTTACCCATCGATGCCATTCCTGAAAACAATTTTTAAAGCTTTATCTATTTCTCCTTTTCTGAAAAAAAGTTTTACCCCTCTTGCTTTGAGCCGTTCAATCCCCCTTTTCCCTATCAAAGCGGCAATAATAACCTCACAATCATGAATTACAGCATAAAC
>JBNJGK010000180.1:0-4158 GCA_051747665.1 Bacteroidota bacterium
GGCTGGTCGGTGCAAACGCGAAACCAGTTGGCTGCCTTGTTACAGGATTATGGCGTGGAGGGCAGGGAGTTTTCACTGGTGTCTGCTTTGGTGCTGGGGTATGATAAATATTTGGGAGATGATATCAGGGCGTGGTACAGCAATGCCGGAGCCATGCATATTCTCTGCGTTTCCGGGCTGCATGTAGGGATTATTTATGTGGTGATGATGTTTTTGATGAATTTTATTCCCCTGAAAAGCAAGATGTTTTATGTGTTTAAGGTCTTGTTTGTGATTGGCTTTATTTGGGGCTATGCTTTCATTACCGGCCTTGAACCGGCTGTAATGCGCGCCTCAGTCATGTTTTCGATGGTGGCTGCAGGTAAACTTCTGAAGCGCAAAGCCCGGATTTATAATACACTTGCTGCCAGCGCATTCATTATGCTCCTGAGCAATCCCAACATGCTTTCATGGGTAGGGTTTCAGATGTCTTACCTGGCCGTTTTTGGCATTGTTTGGCTGCAGCCCCGCATTTATGCATGGTGGAGCCCCCAATGGAGAGTTGTGGATTATTTCTGGGGTTTGATAGCTGTATCTCTGGCAGCGCAGATTGTGCTCTTCCCGTTGCTGCTCTACTATTTTAACAAAGTATCGCTTGTCTTTTTCATTACGAATCTGTTTGCCATTCCTGCTGCTACATTAATGCTTTATTTGGCTTTGTTGTTTTTTGCCTTCTCCTGGCAGCCGTTTCTGGCAAACCTTATGGCCAAAGGTTTACATTATCTGGCCAAAGGCATGAATATTTCCATTGAAAAAGTGAGTGAGCTTCCGGCTGCGTATTTAGACGAAGTGTGGTTGCACGACTGGCACGTAATGCTGATTTATCCCGGGTTATTTATCATTCTTGTCTTATTGATGAAAAGTAAGAAATATCTTGTGCCTGCTGCCATTGGTGCTTTGATATTAATATTTATTGTCCTTGGCGGGATACGGTTTCATCAACAGCTTAACGACCGTTTTATCTTATATCATATGAAAAATGGACTTGCTATGGATTTTGTGGCAGGGAATGCAGGCTATTTTCTGGCTGACAGTGCTGTGCTGAACGATGAAAAATCTGTCGACTTCCAGGTAAGAAACTCTTGGCGCAGCAATTACGTTCAGCCTGAGCTGGTTGCGGCTGACACGATTGAAACGTTCATAAACCGGCACGTCTATTGGGAGAAACCGTTCTTTATGTTCAGGGGAAATATTTATTTTATCCTTGATAAGGAGCCGGATATAAAACCCGAAAGAAAAATTGAAGTGGATTATTTGATTCTCGACGGAAAACCCTGGCTGGATGTTCCTGAATTGTTAACCAAATTTAGCATCCGTAAAAAGGTACTGATATCAGGTAGCACACCCGCCTGGCTATCCGAAAAGTGGGAAAAGGCATTTAATAAGGAAAATGTGGAATGCTATTCCACTCACAAAGAGGGTGCCTTTATTCTTGTTCATCGTCGGTAACCATCTCAAACACCTTGTTGGTTCCGCGGATGTCGTAGCGCAGTATCTCTAATTGTTCAGAAAAATAAATGTCTTTAAACTGACTGTATGAAAGCCTTGCCGTGTCGTCTGCACTGATATGCAATACATTTTCATGGAGGCTGTCTCCGATGCTTATGGTGTCCAGGACTTCCAGCGGATTGCCATTCGTACTCAGATACAATGCTTCGTCATCCAGATTGTTTTGATAAAAGTTCAGATCAAACCAGGTAATTGAGGAACGTAAAACTGAACCATCGCCGCTTTCTTTCTTATGTAACAGGTATTGCCCGGCAGCATTGGTGTTTCCGGCTGTATCCGTAAGATTTACATAAAAAACAGCTCCTGATTGGCAGTTAACTTCTTCTGATACTTCGTCATCTGCAAACTCATACACCTCAGAAAAAGTAAGCTGGTGAACATTCCCGGAGTCGGTTTCAAGTTTTACTAAATCTGTAGTATCATAAGGAAACCAGGCTCTTTCTTCAGGAGTAACTTCCAGATTGCAGTTTTTGGTTTTCAGGCATCCCGATAAGGAAAAAATCCCCAGTAAAATACCTGCCAACATAATTAGTTGCGTGTAGTGTTTTAGCATTGTTTTATCGCTTTTAAGTGGCAAAGGTAAGGGTTTTGTTGAAGAATGATAAATGGACTCAGTTTAAAAAGTGTGTATTTTTCTGCGTTTGTAAGGTATGATTTCAGTTTAATAAGTTCATAAAGAACTATTTTAACCACCTGCATACTCAACCGGGAAAGCAGCTAATTTTGGGATGATATCGCCAGGATTTCTGTTAAAGTTTATATCCTTCTTTGGTAAGCCAGAAATATCCCAGAGTTATAATGATTGTAAGCACTATCATAGCCCAGGGTATTCTGTTGCTGAGCTTTTGCCTGCCGGTATCAGGCAGCTTGGTTTTCATGGTTCGGATAACAGCCGGAAGCAGCATAACAGAAAGCGTTAAAAACTGAAACTTGAAAAGTGAAGTTCCCTCCCGTGCTATCATCCAAAACAGCGCGCTGTTGAGTATCCATGGGGCTAACAAGCTTGCAAACAAATACTGGATGCGGTTTTTTCTTTTGGCAACAGAAAAAGAGCCTGTTTTTTCTAAGACGGCATTGCTGATATTGTCTCCGATTTTATACATCAGAAAGAATGCGGAGGCTGCCAGCAATAGCTTGATAGGAAATGACAGGGCCAATAAACCGGTAATAAGGTAGTGGCTGCTTCCCATGAAAGGGCTCAGTAAAAACAACCCAAAAAACTGGTTGTAGCCATGTATCATCCACCAAAAGAAAAAATAGGCAAGCCATGCCTGACGAAAATCAGTTAAAAGATAAATAAACTGCCCTGCCAGGGCCAAAAGCAAAGAAACAGCCGGCACAGCCATTACCATGGCAATACGTGCATCCTGAGTGAGTCCGGAGGTCATTAATCCCGGAAAATAAGTTACTTCAGAAAAAAATAAAGTGGGCTGAAGCATAAAGTCTTTAGCAATAAATGCCGTAAGCAACTGATTGTTGATATGAAGAACCATGAATGTGAGGATAAACATAAGCGCAGCATTGATGAAGCTGCGTATTAACCGGGAAGCGTCATTCATGGTTTCGTGGATTTTGATGAATAATATCAACAAAAACAGGTAAGTGGTCGCTTGTGCCGCCAACATACCTTGGCCCCAGATATGTACGGTCTAATTTTTTGCCGCCGTAGCGTTCATCTTCTGTAAATAAAAACGGAAAGTTGCCAATCGAAGCGTTTTTCGTTGTCAGTGTAGATGAGCTCTTCGTAAGGTTTTCAGATACCCAGATTTGGTCAAACAGGTACCACTGTGAGCGGAATTTTGTTGTTCCCGGCTCCTGATTGTTAAGCAAGCCTGTAATCGTTGTATGGTTTATTTCGCTGAGCAATGTAGTAATGCCGGTGTCGGTTGGCTCATCGTTAAAGTCGCCGGTTATAACAATATTTGCATCAGGGTTTCGCTTTGCTATTGAATCAATATGCGATGCAAGCACTTGCGCCGCATATTCACGTTTGGGCTTTGTTTTCATATATCCACCATAGCGCGACGGCCAGTGGTTGACGTAGAGGTGGATCGTGTCTGTTTCAAACAAAATTCCTTTGGCATAGAGAATGTCACGGGTTTTATCTGTGGGGTCAAAAGAAAAAGATACCGGAAGATATTGATAATCTGTTAATTTAAAGTTTTCCGGTCGGTAAAGCAAGGCCACATCCACGCCTCGCTCATCCGGCGAATCCTGGTGGATGATTTGATAACCATCCTGGTAGAGCGGGGTTTTATAAAGCAAATGACTCACTACGGTTTCGTTTTCCACCTCGCATAATCCTATGAAGGTTAAGTCTTCCCATTCTTTTACGGCAGCCAGCGCTTTGTATATTTTTTGAAGCTTTTGATAATATTTATATCCGTTCCAGCGGCGGTCTCCTTCAGGCAGAAATTCAGCGTCCCTTTTGCCGGGTTCATTAATCGTGTCGAACAAGTTTTCCACATTATAAAAAACCAGCCGGCAAGACTCCTGCTGCGCGAAGGCAAAAGCAGGCATTGCAAGCACAAGGACAAAAAAAACGACTCGTTTCATAGGTTTTGCTTTTTCATTACGAATGTAAGGAAAAAAAATTCTAAACCCCAATCG
>JBNJGK010000181.1:0-4127 GCA_051747665.1 Bacteroidota bacterium
GATGCTTCTGTGTCCGCAGCAATGCTGTCCCAGATAGTTTGAACGAGGTGTATCCTTTCGTCAACACTAAGTTTTAATAGATCTTTAATTTCTGTCATTTTTTGTCTATTTTTCTATACAAATTTAATGATTAATACCTGATTTCCTCTATGCTAAAGCTACTTATTTTAATCAATTGGTATTGTAACAACTCCATCAAGATCCCGGCAAAACCATTACAGGAAGTAGAATATAACGGTGCTCCGCACCTCAATGATTTGAAAATATAATATTCTGGCTACAGATATTAAGGTGCTCTGCACCTGCAGTTCTCGGCACTTCTTTTTATTGTATGATTTAAGAATTGAGTTCAGTTTATCCTGTTCTTCTCGCTTCAACAATTCTTTTCAGTATTACTGGTGAAACCATTGAACAATAACCATAACCTGACGAAATTGCTTAATTTTGCAAGCTAAATGCTGCATTATGGGAAAAATTGCCTTGAACAACATGAAATTCTATGCGTACCACGGTTGCTTTAAAGAGGAAGCCATTGTGGGAATGCACTTTTCAGTGGATTTGGTGATGTACACCAACACATCAAAACCCCAAAAATCAGATAATTTAGAAGACACGGTTGATTACCAGTCGGTTTACCTGATGGTGAAGGAACAGATGGAAAAGCGCAGCAACCTGCTGGAGCATGTCTTGCAGCGCATCTTAACCGGACTGCATGAAAACTTTCCTGAAGTAGAACATGCTGAAGCTACCTTGCACAAAATAAATCCGCCTTTGGGCAGCAGTGTGGTTGGCAGCGTAAGCGTAACACTTAACAGCGATGACCTCAACTAATACCCCGCAAAACACAAAAGGCACCCAAAAAACCTGTCCGCGCTGCGGCAAAGCGTTTTTTTGCGGCGCGGAAACCGGATCATGCTGGTGCACAAAGTATTCTCTTTCAGAAAATGCCCTTCAAAAACTACAGGAAAATTACAGCGGTTGCTTGTGCGAGGCGTGTCTCAGCACAATTGCAGAAAATCAACACACAAAGTTATCTTAAATCACAAAGATTTATTAATTTTGCAGTCCATTAAAAAATGGTCTCGTGGCCGAGTGGCTAGGCGGAGGTCTGCAAAACCTTTTACGGCGGTTCGAATCCGCCCGAGACCTCTAAAACGCTTCCCCTGCCGGAAGCGTTTTTTTGTTGCTCCTGTTTATTGCACTTTAACCAGCTTTAGCTTTGCTTTCCCGGTTTGATTCTCAGCCGTAAGAAAATAAATTCCCGGATTCAATCCGGAAGCCGTTATTTCCGATAGCATAAACTGGTGACGGCCTTTACTGAATTGCATGGTTTGTGAACCTATCAGATTTCCCCGGATATCGCGTAAAGCAAAAGATACTTCTCCCGGCTTTTTCAAATCCATGGTAATCCGGGTGTCACTGTTGAAAGGATTGGGTGAAGGCTGATGCAAAACAAGGTTTTTGTCCTTTTCCAGACTTTCTGCCAGGCCCACTTCCTGCCGGTCTACTGTGATGCTTGTTAAGCTGTCGCCCCACGAAAAGCTCAGCTTTAGCGTTTTTTCGGCATCCGACCACCACGCAAGCTGCTCCCCTTCCTGATAAAATGTTTCGTTTTCAGTAACTTCCCAGGCATATTCATTCACCGCTACTGAAGAAGGCTTGCTTTGCAGGCCGAACACCACAAACTCCATCTTCCGTTCAGGAACGTAATTTCCTTCTTTATCCAGCAGCATCTCCAGCATGTCTTCGGAGGGATGGGCTGTAAGCGACAGCGTTTCATACTGTTCCTGATCAATGTTTCCGCGGGTTTCTCCGTCATCCACATAATAACGGCGGCTGGAGCTGTTTCCGGATTCGGGAAGGTAGTATTGCACCTGAAGCTGTGTGCTCCCGTATTGTTCTGTGGTCATGATTTCTTCATTGAGCAACATCAGAAAACTTCCTGCCCTGACAAAAAGCGGAAGTTCATCTATTGGCGCATCAACGGTTTGTGTTGTGTTTCCCGGAAAGGTTTCAGCAGTGTCAAAACCATACCATTCCCCGGAAGGGAACACAACATCTTTGCTGTTTTGCCCTTCCTCTACAACAGGTGAAACAAGCACATCATTTCCCCAGAAAAAGGCATCGTTAACATTGGTGATCCCGTTGTTTCGTGGTTCATGAAAATTCAGCGGCCGGGCCAGTGGCAGTCCGTATGTGGTGTTTTCATAGGCCAACTGGTAGTTGTAGGGCAGAAAACGGTATCGCAGTTTAATCATCTCCCTCACGCGGTCCTGCGTTTGCGTATCGTAATAAATGGGTTCCGGCGGCACATCGTGTCCATGTGCGCGCATCACCGGGGCAAAAGCTCCGAGCTGCATCCAGCGTGTGTAGAGCTCTTCGTTTTGTCCGCCGCCGGTAAATCCGCCGATATCCGAGTGCATGTATCCTACGCCGCTCATCGACATACCCAGCATCGCCGGAATCTGAGCCTGCAAGCCCGCAAAAGAGCGCTGGATGTCACCTGACCACGGGAAAGCGCTGTAACGCTGCATGCCGGCCCATCCGGAACGCGAAAGGTTAAAAAGTCTTTTCCCGGGATACTCCTCCGCATGCTTTTCATGCAGCATTTGTTGCCATTTCAGATTATAAATATTGTGGACTTCCCTGGCACTTCCTTCCTGGTGCTGCATTTCGTCGGGGTGCGACTCCGGTTCAGCCAAATCCGTCCACCAGCCCGCTACACCTTCTGCATTGCGCTGGCGGTAAAACTCCCACATCCAGTTGCGGGCATCAGGGTTCGTCATGTCGAGCAATCCAGCGTCGCCGGCCCAAAAGCCATGCAATACGAAAGGATCGCCCGAGGGTTGCGTAGCCAGGTAGCCCAAATCACCCAGCTCATCAAAATGATTTGATTGCGTGGTGAAATAAGGTTCTGTAATCAGGATGGTTTTGATGCCGTCATCAGCAAAATTTTCCATCATCTCTTCTGGCTGCGGAAAACGGGAATAGTCCCAGCTCAGGTTCCCCATTTCTGCCGGGCTGCCAAACCAGTATAAGTCAAGAACAAGCGCATCGAGTGGAAAGCCGGCATCCTGCATTTGCCCCGCCACATCTTCAGCTTCTTGCTGCGTTTCATAGCCGTAGCGCGACTGGATGTATCCCAGCGACCATAATGGCGGCATTTCCTGGCGACCGGTAAGGCCTGTATAGCTTTCCAGTATGCCGGCCTGCGAATTCCCGAAAAGGAAAAAGTAATCCATCACACCCGACTCATTGCTGTAGCGCAATGTGTTTCCGGATGTGGCGATATCCATCGAAGCTGGGTGGTGATTATCAAAAAAAACGCCGTAATTCCTGTTTGAAATTAGCAAAGGGATGGATATGTTCAGGTTAGGTGTGTTATTGCTGTATCCGTAATGCGCCTGATTGTAAAACTCTAGTTGATAACCGCGGCGATCGACGGGCAGGGCGCGAAACCCTGTACCGTAAAAGCTCTCTTCATCAGACACCTGGAAATCGATCATACCGCCACTTTCCGAACCATTCAATAACGCCGTTTTTTGCTGAAAGAGGACCCTTTCGCCTTGAATCCAGTTGAATTGCAACGGTGATTTTTCAATCTCCACTCTGTTCTGGCCGGATAAGAGAATCAGCATATCGTCGGTTTCCTGAAAAGAAACTTCCGGCATTTCGGGTTCAGCGATTACAGCATAACTGCTGTCAGTGACAATTTCATCCTGATAAATACTGAGGTAGAAAATTCCGCTTTGCCAAGGCTCGATCACATATTTGTTTTCTGATCCAAAGATAGTGAGCCGGTTTTCATCCCATTCATGGTTAAGGTATTCATCGGCCGGAACTGACAGTGGTACCAGAACATCCGAGCCATCTTCGTTACGGGCCGATTCTGAGCCGTCGGCATTTCTGAAGACAAAGGCCAGTTGCAGTACGGTTTCATCCTCCTGAATACCATAAAAAGACCGGATATGAAAGGAAAGGCTGTAGAGGTTCTCCGATTCCTGTGTCATCAGCACATTTTCATCCGCGGTACCCCAGTCAGCCACAACGTGTTTCCAGTCTGAGCTGTTGCTGCTTTCAGTGGTAATCACGCCGGTGTGGGCATACACATCCCCGTCAAAGTCCAT
>JBNJGK010000182.1:0-4120 GCA_051747665.1 Bacteroidota bacterium
TTCAGCTTCTTATCCGGCTTTAAAATATGATGAAAAACATTTTGAAGAATACCTTAAGGACGTTTTGCAAATTGAAGCTGTAGCCTGTAAAGACTGGCTTACGAATAAGGCAGACCGGTCAGTAACAGGGCGCGTGGCTATGCAGCAATGTGCCGGTCTGTATCAGCTTCCGCTGAATGACGTTGCTGTTACCGCTATAGATTATCAGGGTAGCGGTGGTATTGCTACCAGCATCGGGCATGCTCCGGTAAGTGGATTGATTGATGCTGCTGCAGGCGCCCGCTTATCTATTGCTGAGGCACTAACCAACCTCGTATGGGCTCCTCTTGATCAGCGCCTGAAAGGGGTTTCTTTGAGCGCTAACTGGATGTGGCCTGCAAAGCAAGCCGGCGAAAGCGCACGCCTTTACCAGGCCGTTGAAGCGGCTAGCGAGATGGCTCAGGACCTGGGCATTAACATTCCTACAGGAAAAGACTCGCTGTCAATGACCCAGCAGTATCCTGACAAAAAAGTGTCCGCTCCCGGCACGGTGATTATTTCTACTATCGGAGAGGTGTCAGATATCCGGAAAGTAGTTGGCCCGGTAGTCTCAGATGAAGATGACCCGGAGCTGTTTTACATCGATTTTTCTGAAGACGCATTTAAGCTGGGTGGCAGCAGCTTTGCCCAAACCCTTAATGCAGTGGGGGACGAAACACCTGACGTAATGAACATGCTTTACTTCAGAAGGGCTTTCAACACGCTTCAGGACATGATCAAGGAAGGACTAATTGCTGCAGGTCATGACGTCAGTGCCGGAGGATTAATCGTAACGCTGCTGGAGATGCTGTTTTCTACCCGAAAAGCAGGTATAGAAGCTGACTTCGACGCACTTGAAGGAGATGACTTTATTGCCAAAGCTTTTTGTGAAAAACCTGCCGTAGTTATACAAGCTACTAACGCAGCAAAAGCAGAGGAGTATATGAAGACCTTTGGTTTACGCTATGTGAATCTCGGCAAAATAAACAAAACCCGGAATCTTGATATCCAGCATGGAAATAAAACCACTTCTCTGGACACAAATGCTTTGCGCGATGTATGGTTTCAAAGCAGCTACTTGCTCGATCAACAGCAAAGCGGTACGTTTAAAGCAACGGAACGATTTGACAATTACAAACGTCAACCTCGCAATTTTGTGTTTCCCAGCGACTTTACCGGAAAGCTTGCACAACACCAACTGAATCCGTATCGAAAAGAAAAGACAGGAATTAAAGCTGCTATTATCAGGGAAAAAGGGGTAAATGGCGATCGCGAAATGGCTTACTCACTGTTTTTGGCTGGTTTTGATGTGAAAGATGTGCACATGACCGATTTGATTAGCGGGCGCGAAACACTGGATGATGTGAACATGGTGGTGTTTGTGGGTGGCTTCAGTAATTCCGACGTATTAGGATCTGCCAAAGGCTGGGCCGGCGCTTTTCTGTACAATGAAAAGGCCAAAACAGCCCTTGACCGGTTCTATCAGCGCAATGACACCCTCAGCTTAGGTGTTTGCAACGGTTGTCAGCTCATGATCGAGCTGGGGTTGATTACTCCCAGCCATAAAAAGCAACCTGAAATGCTGCCTAACGAGTCCGGAAAGTTCGAAAGCAATTTTATTACGGTGGATGTATTGGAGAACACTTCCGTGATGCTGCGGTCGCTTAGCAATGCTCAACTAGGGGTGTGGGTAGCGCACGGCGAGGGGAAGTTTAAGTTTCCGTATGAAGAAGCCAAATACAATATCGTGGCTAAATACAGCTATTCGCAATATCCGGGAAACCCTAACGGTTCAGATTACAATACTGCAGCAGTAGCTTCAACTGATGGAAGGCATCTGGCTATCATGCCCCACCTCGAAAGGTCTGTATTGCCATGGCAATGGGCGCATTATCCGCGCCAGAGAGATGAAGTAACACCCTGGATTGATGCTTTTGTACACGCCCGTGAATGGATTATAAAGAGTTTAAAATAATTTCAATATTTGCCAAACATTTGATTATGAGTATACACAACGAAGCTAAACAAGGAGATATCGCCGAAAGCGTTTTAATAGCAGGCGATCCATTACGCGCCAAATTTATTGCCGACAATTTTCTGCAAGATGCATTCTGTTATAACCAAGTGCGCAATATGTTGGGTTATACGGGCATCTACAAAGGAAAACGGATTTCCGTTCAGGGATCCGGAATGGGTATGCCTTCCATGAAGATATATGCGCATGAGCTCATCAATGAATATCATGTGCAAAGACTCATGCGCGTAGGCTCCTGCGGCAGCTTTCAGCCTGACGTAAAAATCCGCGATTTGATATTGGTGCAAGGCGCTTCCACCGATTCTGCCATGAATAAAAACATTTTTGACGGATCGGACTTTGCCCCTACGGCTACATTCAGCTATCTTAAAGACGCTTATGACTACTGTGAGCAAAACCAAATCAAAACCCATGTAGGCAATGTGTTAAGCTCGGATGTATTTTATGCGGAAGATTCGCCTATCAACTACTATCAAAAGTGGATTGCTTACGGCATACTGGCTGTAGAAATGGAAACCGCGGCCTTATACACATTAGGCGCACGATATGGCGCAGATGTGCTCTCTGTATTAACGGTAAGCGATAACCTTGTAACCGGAGAGCATGCCTCTTCAGAAGACCGTGAAAAAACTTTTGAAAAAATGATGAAACTGGCCCTGGAAGTGGCTTAAAAAAAACAAAACCATATGATGAAAACAATTTTAATAACCGGCGCTACAGCCGGAATAGGACAAGCAATAGCTTTTCGTTTTGCCCGTGAGGGGCATCGCTTAATCATTACCGGGCGAAGAAAAGAGAGATTGAACGAACTTAAAAGCTCTCTTGAAAAAAAGCATAATACAGATGTTTTGCCCCTTTCTTTTGATATCCGCGACAGAGCAGCTACAGAAAAAGCCATCGCATCGCTTCCTGATTCGTGGCAGAACATTGACATTCTCATCAACAATGCAGGGCTGGCTGCAGGGCTAAGTCCTATACAAGAGGGAAATGTGGATGACTGGGAGCAAATGATTGATACCAACGTGAAAGGCTTGCTTTATATTTCGCGCCAGATTATGCCAAAAATGGTATCCCGCAAAAGCGGACATATAATAAATATTGGCTCTACCGCCGGAAAAGAAACCTATCCGAACGGAAATGTATATTGCGCCAGCAAATATGCGGTTGACTCCCTCTCAAAGGCAATGCGCACCGACCTGCTCCCATACGGTATTCGCGTAACACAGGTAAGACCGGGATTGACTGAAACCGAATTTTCACTGGTAAGGTTTAAGGGCGATGAGGAAAAAGCCGCTAAAACCTATCAGGGCTATGAACCGCTAAAAGGAGAAGACATTGCAGAAATCGTTTACTATGTCACTACGCTGCCACCTCATGTTACTATCAACGATGTGGAAGTTACACCTACGGCACAAGCCAATTCTTTCATTAAGCATATAAATGAACAATAAGGCAATACGCCTGTTTTTCAATGCACTAAACCACCAGGCTTATGACTATTAAACGGCTTTTTGACCTGCAAGACCATATTCTTGAACATTTTCCCGACAAGGAAGATGTTTTTGCCGGCAAAGAAAACAATCAGTGGCAAAAAGTAAGCGCTGATAATTATCGCGAGAAAAGCGAATTGATTGCCAACGCTCTGATTGAAAAAGGTATCCGGCCGGGAGACAAAATTGCCACCATTTCAAACAACCGTCCGGAATGGAACTTGCTGGATATGGCCATTATGGTTTCGGGAGCGGTACATGTCCCGGTTTATCCTACTATCAGTGAATCAGACTACAAATACATCCTGAAACACGCAGAGGTGAAAATGGTTTTCGTAGAAGGTAAAGAACTGCTTAAAAAGATTGAGCATATCTTACCTCAAATCCCTACAATTGAAGGAGTATATACCTTTAAGCATATTGATGATTATCCACATGTAAATACGCTTATTGAGCTTGGTAAACAGCACAACCATCACGAAGAAATCCAAAAAAGGAAAGAGGCCATAAAACCAGACGATATGGCAACACTCATATACACATCAGGAACCACAGGGTTTCCGAAAGGGGTGATGCT
>JBNJGK010000183.1:0-4115 GCA_051747665.1 Bacteroidota bacterium
AACCTAAAAACATAGAAACCTACCAACTTACCAACTTAAAAACTTACAAACCTCAACTCTTCACAATAAGCACCGGCACCGGACTTTTGTATTTCCGGGTTTGCCCTGATATCAGTCCGAGTAAGGAGGAGGGATTATCCGCACGGCCCTTTACCCCCAAAACGATTAAATGAGTATCTGTGGCGTTGGCTTTTTCCATGAGCATCTTGCCTTGCTCCTCGTAGTTTTCTGCGGGGTCGTAGCATGAGATTGATTGCTTCTCTGCGTCCATTTTTTTTATGAATTGTTTCATTTGCTTGTCCAGCTTTTTCTTCTCGCGGTCATCACCCTGCGGAAATCCCGTAAAGGGGAAAAAGCGGGCGGGCAAAGCATAAAGCGGCTGGCATGCCAATCCGGATGATGTTTCAGCGGCCACTTTCCGGGCAATTTCAAAAGCTCTTTCGGAGTGTGACGATAAATCCAGCGCCATCAAAACATTGGAAACCTTGCGCCGTGGCGATACAGGCACTAAGAGCATATCGCTCTCGCCGTGTGCTAAAATGCGATCGGAATACATTTCCTTGCGTTCCTCATCGGCTTTTTTGCCCAGAATGGTTAAATCCACATTTTCCTCTGCAAGATAATCAATCACAACCTGTGCAGCATCGCGACTTTCCTTCTTTACAAAAAGCTCAATTTCAGTATTCTGAAGGTCATACTCCTTCATATGTTCATCGATTTTCCAGCGGATATGCTCTTTCACTTTCCTTTCGGTTTGGGATGAGCGCTGGTCTGCCTCAGGTAAGTCGTAAGCCTGAATCACATGAATAAAAGTAAGCTTTTCAGACTCCATCAGCTTAGCCGCAAAAGCAGCATAGCGGATAATCCAGGTATCTATCCCGGTAAGGTCAAGACAAGCTAATATGTGACGGTATGCATCCATGATTTATTCTTTCTGATTTGATTCCTGATTGTCCTCCCTGGAGTTCTCTCCCTTCGTGGCTTTGGTAAACAACTCGCGATAAGATTCCTTCTCTTTTTCCTTTCGCAGCAGCAACATCTGATAATGCTCAGTGCTTAACCCTTTCAGTAAACTTCGGCTCATCATCAGCAATATCACCGCAAAGGGAAGCCCCGTAGTAATCGCTGCTGTTTGCAGCGCCTTTAGTCCGCCTCCGTAAAGCAGAACGGCAGCCACGCCACCTACTGAAAAAGCCCAGAAAACACGTTGTGTAACCGGAGTTTTCAGTTTTCCTCCCGATGTAAACATATCCACAACCAAAGAGCCTGAATCTGCCGAAGTTACAAAAAAGCTCATAATCAGCAAAATCGCTACAATATTCGTCAGGAATGACATCGGAAAGTTTTCCAGCAAAGCAAAAAGCGAGAGTGCGACGTCTTTCTCCATCACTTTCGAAACCGCATCAACGCCATCCAGTTCAAGAATCACTGCCGAGCCTCCGAAAGCAGTGAGCCAGAAAAACGTGAGCAAGGTAGGTACAATGAGTACGCCCAGCACAAATTCCTTGATGGTTCGTCCACGGGAGATGCGGGCGATAAACATCCCCACAAAGGGCGACCAGGAAATCCACCAGGCCCAGTAAAAGATAGTCCAGTCGTTTTGCCAGCCCGTCCGCTGAAAACTTTCAGCCCATAGGCTTTTGTAAAAAAAGCTTTCGATGTAAGCGCCCACGCTTTGCCCGTATGCATTCAGAATAAATAAAGTAGGTCCGAAAACCAGCACAAACAACAGCAAAAGTGCCGCCAGGTAGATATTCAGCTCACTCAGCCGCCTTACTCCGGAATTAATGCCCGAAAGCACTGAAGCAGTGGCTATCAGGGTAATTATCCCGATAAGGATAACCTGCACCGGCACGCTGATTTGTATTCCAAAAAGATAGTTCAATCCGCTGTTTACCTGGCTTACGCCAAATCCAAGCGAAGTAGCGAGGCCAAACACCGTGGCAATTGTAGCCAGGATATCGATGGCATTCCCCGGACGGCCATAGATGCGATCGCCAAACATCGGATAGAACACCGATCGCATGGCCAGTGGCATTTTCCGGTTAAACGAAAAAAATGCCAGCGCTAAAGCCACAAAAGCATAGATTCCCCATGCATGCAAGCCCCAATGCAGGAAAGAAAAATTCAGCGCCTGCTCTGCTGCCGCTGCGGTCTCTGAAGCAGTGATCGGCGGATTCTGAAAATGATTCACCGGCTCAGCCACACTCCAAAACAAAATTCCGATGCCCATTCCGGCACTGAAAAGCATGGCAAACCACGAAACCCGGCTGAATTCCGGCAGCGCCTCCTGCCCTCCCAGCCTGATTTCGCCATACTTGCTGAATGCCAGGTAAAGCATGAAAAACAGAAAAAAGTTAACCGCCAGAATAAAAAACCAGCCTGCATTGGTTGAAATACCCTCCTGCACAGCCAGAAAAACCTCTTTCATGGGCTCTCCCACTACAACCGTAACTCCAATGAATAATAAGATAATTAAAGCAGAAATCAAAAATACTGCAGGATGTACATCGATGTACTTGTTGCTGAAGAAGCTGTGTTTCGTCTCCGGGTTTTTCATCAAATGCAATTTACATTACCACAAGCAAAGGTAATAAGGAAAATCAACGCGGAAAGACAGGAAGCAGGAATTTTTGAAAAAATTCCAAATCCCAAATTTCAAATCCCAAATTTCATCCCGAAGCCTCGGGACCAAATTCCAAAAGTGCGAATTAGCGCTAATCACCTGCCAACTCCGGAATCTGGAATTACAAGAAATGACTACAAGTTACCACGGTAAATAAATGCTGTACTAACTAAAAAATCAGGCAAAAATGAAATGGTTGTTCACCCATTTTTGCCTGACCTCAAAATCCTAAACTCTATGCTTGCGCTAATTTGAAACCGCTTCTTATAAAGATAAGATTCATTTAGTTGGAGAGTGGTTGAGGGCCACTCATCTTAGCGCCTTTAAACTGTTGATTGCGTTTTTTTCCATCAGCATGAATCAGAATCCATTGCTGACTTTTTCCTTTATGGATATCCCATTGATGTATGTCTGGTCCGTTCTTGTTTATTTCAGAGTTTCCGCCACTGACATCCATTGCTTTGTTGCTGTGTTTTGCGATGATAACGTAGCGGTTATTCCCTACATGATCGAAACGGAATTTTTGGTTATCGCCACCTTTAGCGTCATAAATAACCAGATCGCCACCATTTCTTTTGCTTCCGCGTTGAATATCAGCACGGCGTCCACCATTTTGAAACTCGATATAAAAATAGTTCTTGTCTCCCGAGGGAATAAATTTCACCCGCCGATCAGCTCCTTGATCCATCTCCCAGATCTGAACGGTTTTGGAGTTTTGATTAGTAGCATCACCATATCCTTGCACATCCCAGTATTTATTGCTGTGCGCATTTCGGATGTAATAAGAACCTTCATAAATTTTATCAACGTAACCGTCGTAGGGCTCAAGCACCCAGCGCTGGTCAATCTTTCCGTGATAATCCCATTGCTGGATAGCGCAACCGT
Source organism: Bacteroidota bacterium (assembly GCA_051747665.1). GTDB lineage: Bacteria > Bacteroidota > Bacteroidia > Bacteroidales > JAIPAH01 > JAIPAH01. The sequence continues at coordinate 3,512 of JBNJGK010000183.1, forward strand.
TACTGTTAATATCTGCATCTACCGCATCGAGATATTTTCCGGAATGTTTTGCTTTGATGTAATAAGTGTCCTTTCCGGGAGCTTTTACGAATTTAAAGGCTTGATTTGACTGACGTTTATCATCCCAAAGCTGAAGTTTGGCTCCATTCTGGCTGGCACCTTCTCCTCCTTCAATATCGAATACATGTTGACTGTGTGCCGGCGATAGTTTAAAATATCCATCTCCAACCGGAATCACCTGAATAATGCGGTCCCAACCCTGATCCATATCCCACAATTGAAGATGATAGTCTTTATTATTGGCTTCCAGTCCATAACCAGGCACATCAATATACTTGGTCTCATTGGCTGCCGTGCGGATTCGGTAATACCCGGGTTCTACGGTTGTATTGGCACTGCGAATGGCTTTACGCTGAGCGCAAACTCCCAGCGTCATCAAAATTGTCAGGCTGACTAAAATAACTTTTTTCATCATTTGATTGTTTTTGGTTAATCCCATTTCTGAATTTTCTTTTCAAAATGTTAGTTGATGAAACCTGTAAAAAATGAAATCATAAACGAAGAAAATAGAGGTTTTAAATGTAGTTGTTAAAAGATATTCCAT
>JBNJGK010000184.1:0-4064 GCA_051747665.1 Bacteroidota bacterium
GCACAAAATCCATTACATTTTTTCCTATAAGGTGGTCAGTTTCATAGCCTAATATTTTATGAGAAGATCCGACGTATTTAAAATTTCCTTGCAGATCGGTTACGGACACCAGGTCAAGCATGTTGTCAGATATGGTCTGTAAGTCATTTTTTGCTTTCTGCAATTGTATTTCATTCTCTTTACGCTTGGTTATATCAAGAGCTGTAAAGGTTACTCCTTTTGATAAATCATCTGAATCCACAGGCGTAGAACTCAGAATAACATCTATAACCTGGCCATCTTTTCTTTGCCAGCGGGTTTCAACTGTTCCGGTTCCGTGTTCGGCAATCTGCTTATACTTTTCCCGGCCAACAAAATCATACTCCTCCTGTGTTGGGTATAAAACCCTTGCACTTTGTCCTAAGAGTTCTTCTGATCGATAGCCAGTCATTTCACAAACTTTCGGATTAACTTCAACTAAAGTCCGGTTTGTTACAATACCAATTCCGGTAGGGGCTACCCGGAAGATACTTTTTAGTTTTTCTTCACTTACCTCGGCTTTTTCTTTGGCCGCTATTACTTGTTGCTCAGCATGCTTTCGTGCGCTTAGGTCGATATCGATACAGAAAAATTCGGGTTCCTGATTGGGTACTTCTATAAGGGAATGCGAGGAAAACACCGTGACTGGAGAGCCGTCCTTATGCATGAGCGTTAATTCTGAAGAAGGAATAGGCTTACGGGTTTTGGCCATTTCCCGGATTTCATTACTAATGGCCTCGCGTACGTCAGAAGGAATGATAAGTTCGAACAAATTGCGGCCAACGGCCTCTTGTTCTGTATATCCATATAGCCTGCTGGATGCTTTGTTCCAGTAGAGGACAGTCCCGTCGAGGCTATAGCCCTGAACAGCTACCGACTCAACATCCCTAAACAGCCTTTGAAAGCGTTCTTCACCTTTTTTGATATCGCTTATATCCTGATGTGCGCCCAACATTCTGATGGGTTTTCCGTCTTTATCGCGAATTGCCAATCCACGACAACGTATCCATACCGTTGACCCGTTTTTGTGTGTGTATCTTACAACCTGGTCGTAAGGGTGATTTGGATTCTCGCAGTGTTTGTTGAGGTTGTCCTTTGCAATTTTTAAATCATCCTGGTTAATGATATTTTGCCATGTGTTTGATTTATGGGGCATTTCATCGGGGTTATAACCCAATACTTTCCAGAACTTTGCATTCATCCATTCATTTTCGGGGTTTTCCAAATCCCAATACCATAAACCATCCAATGAACTTTCCTGAATAAAATCAAAAATACTTTCATCGGTTTTTATTAGCTCATAAAGCTCTTTTTCTAAATACATAAATCTAATTTTGTTATTCTTCAGCCATAGCTAAAGGATTTGGATAAAACCTTTTTATTGTGTTTAGTATTATTTTTTCTGTCTACAGAACACCCTCTTTCTATCTGTTTGTGATTTAAATCAGCAAAACAACAGTTTTACATATCATTTTGCAAGTTAAAAAAAAATTGAAATAAAACAGATGAGTCTAAACATCATAGGTTTAATATGCCCCAGAAAAAGCAGGCTGCCCTGAATACTTAAAATAGTGCAGTAGCTGAATAAGGTACCACTGAGTAAATCTATTTATGGTTTACTTTCTGTAATAATCCCGAAATAATTCTGACATACTATTACCCAAACTGAACGAGAATCGCTCAATTTGGGTAATAAACAGTAGATAATCAGTAAGTATCGATAAGTAACTTCTTTAACATAACAGTTCACATATTTATCAGTGTTTTTATCTGTTTGCGTGTAATAGTAATCAGGTACATTTAAAACAGAAAACAAAAAGATTACGATAAGAAATCTTATTTTTTATTGTGAATGGATTGGGAGAAAAAAATATTTACCTCTGAACCGAATTTTGTTTTCTTTTGATTGTTGTTCTGTAAAACTTTATAGTTTTGCATTTCTCTAAAAAAATGATAAAAAGAATAAAAACAATAAATTTATGAAGAAATTAGCGGTAGTTGCTTTTGGGGGCAACGCACTTTTAAGAAGTGGACAAAAAGGAACAATAGATGAACAGGAATCAAATGTTTATGAAACATGTACAGATCTGTTGCATCTGATTCGGAATGATATTGATATTGTGATAGGTCATGGCAACGGACCTCAGGTAGGAAATGTTTTGCTTCAGCATGAAGCGGGAGAAAAGATGTTTGGAGTACCCAAGCAGCCTGTGGATTTTTGCGTGGCCGAAACGCAAGGCTCTATTGGTTATATGATTGAGCAGCAATTGCGTAATGTATTGCTAAAGGAAAAGCTGGAGCGTGATATTTTAACTTTGGTGACGCAGGTAGTTGTGGATAAGGAAGACCCTGCTTTCCAAAACCCTGCCAAACCCGTTGGGCCTTATTATAAAAAAGAAGAAGCGGACAAACTGGCTAAGGATAATAAATGGGTTTTTCACGAAGATCCCAGAGGACGTGGATGGCGTCGTGTAGTGCCTTCTCCGAAACCTCACCAGATTAACAACACACAGTCGATAGAGAAAATGGCCCGCGATGGCAACATCGTTGTAACCGTTGGGGGAGGAGGTATCCCGGCATTCTATGTGGAAGAAAATAAGCTACAGGGAATTGATGCCGTGATAGATAAAGACCTGGCTTCTTCAAAGCTTGCTACGGAAATTCACGCTGAAGAATTTTATATTCTTACGGATGTTCCGAAGGTTTGTATCCAATTCAACACACCGCAGGAAAAACAACTGGATGTGCTCACCGTTTCGGAAGCCAAAAAGTATCTTGACGACAAAGAGTTTACAGAAGGCAGTATGGCGCCGAAAATCAGGGCTGCAATTCAGTTTATTGAAAACGGCGGTCAGAAATGTGTTATCACAGAGTCTTCAGAACTTCATAAAAAAGACGCCGGAACACAAATAATTGCAGATAAATAACGTTAAACATTAAAAATAAACAGCTATGGCATACAATCTTAGAAACCGAAACTTTTTAAAATTACTGGATTTTGATCCGAAAGAGATTAAATTTTTATTAGACCTTTCTGCTGACCTGAAAAAGGCCAAATACGCCGGCACAGAACAAAAGAAGCTGAAAGACAAGAATATTGCACTGATTTTTGAAAAAAGCTCTACCCGCACACGCTGTGCTTTTGAAGCGGCTGCTTTTGATCAGGGAGCCAATGTTACGTATTTAGGCCCAACAGGTTCTCAAATTGGAGCCAAAGAATCGATGAAAGATACCGCGCGCGTTTTAGGCCGCATGTACGATGGTATTGAATACCGTGGCTTTGGTCAGGAAGTGGTGGAAGAACTGGGAGAACACGCCGGGGTTCCCGTATGGAACGGATTAACTACGGAGTTTCATCCTACCCAGATTTTAGCCGATTTCCTCACCATGATGGAGCATTCTGATAAGCCATTAAAAGAAGTCACGTTTGCATATCTTGGCGATGCCCGTAACAACATGGGCAACTCACTGCTGATTGGCGCTGCCAAAATGGGCATGAAGTTCCGCTCTGTTGCACCGAAAAGCGTACAGCCATCAAAGGAATTGGTTGACCAGGCGAAAGAAATTGCCAAAGAAACCGGCGCTGAAATCATGGTTACGGATAATGTAGATGAAGGCGTAAAAGGTTGCGACTTCCTTTATACTGACGTTTGGGTATCTATGGGAGAGGCCGAAGAGGTATGGAAAGAGCGCATCGAGCTGCTGAAGCCCTATCAGGTGAATAAAGCCTTGATGAACAAAACAGGCAACCCGGATGTGAAATTTATGCACTGCCTGCCGGCGTTCCATAATCGCGAAACAAAAATCGGCGAGGAAATTTATAAAAAATTCGGTCTGGAATCAATGGAAGTATCCGAAGAAGTATTTGAATCTCCGGCATCTATTGTTTTTGATGAAGCTGAAAACCGGCTGCACACCATTAAAGCAGTGATGGTAGCTACATTGGGCGCATAAAAGAAGGCTTTAGCCAGCCCCAAATTTTACAAGGTGTTTAAAACCACGCTAGCGATCGCAGTTTTTGCGGATGCTATGCGTGGTTTTTTTAT
>JBNJGK010000185.1:0-4019 GCA_051747665.1 Bacteroidota bacterium
TCGGGATTTTCTGAGAGCACTTCCCTGACTACCGACCGCAGGACGCCTTCGCCTTTGCCGTGGACGATCTCAACATCTTTTATTCCAAGCAGCAGCGCTTCATCCAAATACTGCTGCGTAACCTGATACACCTCTTCGGCCTTGCGGCCACGCACATCCAGCGTGCGGTTGAAATTCGCTACTTTGGTGTTGAGGTTATCCATGATGGTGTTGTAGCCCTGCGTTTTCTTCGTTGTTTTTTCCGGTTTGGCTGCTGGCTCCAGCTCATCGCGTGTAGTGGTAAAGTTAAACGATTCAAAGGCTACGGTGACTTTGTTTTTTTCGATATTCGTTACTTCGCCTACCGCGTCACGGCCTTTTAGCTTCACGAAACTGCCTTTTTTGATTTCTTTTTCCGCGCCGGGCGAAACAGGTTTGGTTTGGGTTTTTTCCTGTTGATCGGTTTGAAGTGATTTTTTTTCTTTTTCAAGCTTTTTGCGGGCGGTTTTGGTTTTCTCTTTGTCGGCCTTGCTCTCTTTGATTTCCCTTATCGTGTTTTCTATCGCCTTATTGGCGCCAGACAGGATTTCTTTGGCTTCACTTTTCGCTTCGCGCAGGATTTTGTTTTTATTCTGCGTCAGCTCATTTTGCTGCTTTTCATACTTTTCAATCATTTCTGCCAAAAAACTGTCTGCCACTTTTACTTCACGTGATTTCTTTTCGAGCTCACGCTTTTCGGTTTCCAGCTCCTGAAGCTGCCGGTCGAAGTCTACCTGGCTGCGGTTGGTTTTCTTTTTGGCCCGGTTAAGGATGTTTTTCGGGATACCCATTTTTTCTGCAATTTCAAAAGCAAAAGAGCTGCCGGGCGTTCCGGTTTTCAGAATAAAAACCGGCTTCATTTGTTTCGGGTCAAATTGCATGGCTCCGTTCATCATGCCTTCCTGTTCGTCCGCCAGCTTTTTCAGGTTGGCATAGTGGGTGGTGATGATGCCAAAAGCCTTTTTTTGGTTGAGGCTTTCAAGCACCGCCTCAGCAATAGCGCCTCCCAGTTGAGGCTCTGTACCCGTCCCAAACTCATCTATCAGGAAAAGCGAGTTGTGGCGCACTTTCCTGACAAAGAAATTCAGGTGCTGCAAATGCGAGCTGTAGGTGCTCAAATCATTCTCCAGCGACTGCTCATCGCCGATGTTGACGAAAATATCCCGGAAAATACCCAGCTTGGAGTCAGGCGCGGCAGGCACCAGCAATCCGCACTGGAACATGTACTGGATAATGCCTACCGTTTTCAGGCACACGGTTTTGCCGCCGGCGTTGGGCCCCGTAATAACTAAGATGCGTTCTTTTTCATCCAGCTTCACATTGAGGGGCACTACGGTTTTGTTTTGTTTTTTGTGATGCAGATACAGGATGGGATGCCGCGCATTTTCAAGGTAGATGTAAGGCTCGCGGGTAATTTGCGGAAGTGAGGCTTCGACGTCGAGAGCATATTTTGCTTTGGCCCTGATAAAATCAAACAATCCTAAAAAGTGATACACCTGAAGTAACGCGTCTAAATCAGGTCTGATATCCTTAGTAAAACCTGTCAGGATATTGATGATTTCCCTTCTTTCTGCGCTTTCCAGCTCACGAATGCGGTTGTTGAGTTCAAAAACGGCTGTAGGTTCAATGTATACGGTTTGTCCGGTAGAGGATTCGTCATGGATAAAGCCTTTTACTTGTCTTTTATGCGTAGCCGGTACCGGAATTACAGAACGGCCGTTTCTTACGGTTGGGGATACATCGCCGGCCGTATATCCTGCTTTTTTGGTTTCCCGGAGGGTTTTACTCAAGGTTCCCTCTACGGAATTTTTGCTGCTCCTGAGGCTGTTTCTGATATCGGCCAAAGCGGCAGAAGCCTGATCGCGGATTTCTCCTTTTTCATCCAGGATTTTTTCTGCCTTTTGCAGGATAAGCGTATTAAACTCCAGGTTTTTACTCAAAGCATTGAGCTCCGGGAAGTCTTCTTCGGAATGTTTTTGAAAATATTGAATGATAAGGCTTATGGTTCGCAAAGACAGTTTGAGCTCATGCAGCTTTTCCTGGTCAATAAACGTTCCTTCTATTCTGAGGCGATGCAATTCTTCTTCCAGGTCAAAGTAATCCTGGGCGGGGAAAGCTTCTTTAAAGGCTAAAATATCCTTAAACTCATTAACCTGATGAAGCCATTTTTGTATTTTTCCGGGATGAGCCGAAAAGCGGATTTTATCCACAAAATTACGCCCCGATTGGCTTAAACAGTGGTTTCGTAGCACATCTTTTATGGATGCAAAGTCGAGTTTTTCTTCAAAAATTTCCGGATAGATCACTTTTTGCCTGTTTTGGGCTGCAAATTTAAACGAAATAACGGCTGTTTCGTGTTCTTGTTTTTATCCTTTTGTTCTGATCTTTTTGATGATGAAAAAAGCCAACACGGCAGCGAGGATTGTTCCTGTGATAATCCACCAATGTGTTGTGGTTTTAGAACGGGTATGACTGATAGCATCATCGGGTCCGATACTTACAAAACTTGCCCAGAAATGCGGATGCGAATTCAGCATGCCAGATGATTCTAAAAAGTCGAGCTTAGCCTGCCGCAGCGCGATGTCTTTTTCCATTCCTTCAGCCAGATTCTGGTAAAAATACTGCATCATATCAGCAGTAGCTGCATCATCAATCGGCCACAGGGTCATCATTATGCTGGGTACGCCGGCATAAAGAAATCCGCGTGCCAGGCTCATGATTCCCTCGCCCCGCTGCAGTTTGCCGTAACCAGTATTGCAGGCGCTGAGTACAGCCAGCTCAGCATTGAGCGTAAGGTCAAACAATTCATAGGTATTGAGCAAGTTATCTTCATCGTTTTCAGGTTCTTCCTCCTGATAAAATACCAGTTTTGAATACATCGGATTGGCATCATCCAAAATGGTGTGCATTGCTAAATGCAAAATCGCATAATCGGTTGCATTATCTATGAAATTTTGTTCTGTAGCTTTTTTATCCATCCAGGAATCGGATCTGAAAATCTCATTTATGTTTTTCACTTCTTGCTTAGCGCCTTCTAAAGGCATGAGTATCGTGCTTTGTGATCGTTTTACAAACAGGCTGTCTACCGGCATGCGGCTGATGTTTTCATAAGCGGGAGCCATAGAAAAGACTTTGTTTTTGCCTGGCACTGTTTTGTTATGCTCTGTAAGCAGCAACGTAACGGAATAAGCATAAGAAATGGCGTATTCATTGATAAGATAAGGCAACGTTTTGAAGTTCATTTGTCCGGAGTTCCTGACAGGTTGTGTAAGGAGTATTTCGAGCGGAATAAAACCCAGCTTGCCATCAGGAATAAAAACCAGCTTTTTATTTTTTATGTTGTTTTCCACGGGCTCTAAAAGATGTTTGTATAGCTTACGTGTGCTTCGCACAAAACGCCGGTAGTCTGCATTATCAAAATTGGCGAAATCATCTACCGTTAATCCCGCCCTGATAGCGCTGATGAGGCTGTCTATTTCGCTTTGAGCTACAGGCTCAACATGCAACTTTTGAAAGTCTTTGGTGACAAGCAAAGTAAGCGTTTTATCCTCTAAAAAACTATAAGCAATAATAGCCTGGTTTTTATCGAGTTTTTCAACCGTTTCTTCCAGAGTCATGATTTCCGGTTTCAGTTGCAGTCGGTAGAATTCATAGTAGTTTTTCTTGATGTATTCGGTCAGCTCCTGGTAATCATTCTGAAGCTCAAAAATCAGGTTTTCCCACTCATTTACCTGCTCTTGATTGGTGTTTTTAGATTTTTGTTTTTCATCGTAAACCAGCTTTTTTAAACCATTTATCCGGCTGTTGAGGTACTGTTCGCGCTTCAGTATGGAGTCCGGAATGTTGGCTGTAACCTTAGCTTTCGATTCGGTGATGGAAGACAACAGCACAGAGGCCTTGCTTTTTTCCATGTACGTAAACAACTCCGCCAGGTATTTTTGCTCGCCGGTAATCTGATACAATTCATTTAGCACTTCCAGCATCAGGTTGTAGTCGTTTTC
>JBNJGK010000186.1:0-4013 GCA_051747665.1 Bacteroidota bacterium
TACAAACCTAAAAACTTAATAACCTACAAACTTTTCTTCTATTCTTTTTCTATTTTAGCCCAAATTTTTGAAAATGGCAGGAAGAAAGAATGTTTTTAAGCAATTCCCCCGCACTTTCTGGGTTGCAAACACCATGGAACTATTTGAGCGCTGGGCCTGGTACGGGCTGTTTATGGTGCTGGCGCTATATCTCACCAAATCAAAAGACGCAGGCGCTCTTGGATTCACCCAGGAACAAAAAGGCAATATCATGGGGATTGTGTCGGCTATCCTATATTTTTTGCCTATCATAACCGGAAGCATTGCCGACAAGCTCGGTTATAAGAAAGTATTGCTGATTTCTTTCGGAATATTGGCATCGGGATATCTGATGATGGGATACCTTACAAGCTATGCGGCTATTTTTATGATATTCCTGTTTATAGCCGTGGGAGGAGCCCTTTTTAAGCCGGTCATCTCAGCAACCATAGCCAAAACCACTACAGAAAGAACCTCCTCTATCGGTTTTGGCATTTTTTATATGATGGTGAACCTGGGTGCGTTCATCGGGCCTATTTTTGCTTCTAAACTAAGAGAACTCGACTGGATTTATGTGTTTTATATGTCTTCGGCCGTTACCATCATCAACATTATTCTGGTGGTATTTTTTTACAAGGAACCAGATCGCGAAAAAACCGATACGCCATTGCCTGAATTATTAAAGCAGGCCATCACAAATATTCTTACGGCGCTGAAAGATTTCAGATTCTTAGTTTTCCTGATCCTGATCGTAGGTTTCTGGTCGATGTATTTGCAGCTCTTTTTTACCTTACCTGTTTTTATAGACCAGTGGATGGACACATCAAATGTATATGATTTCTTAGCTTCGCTCTCTCCCGCCCTGGCCGAAGCTATCGGAACACCCCAGGGAACCGTAAGCCCGGAGATGATTACCAATGCAGACGCGCTGTATATTGTGCTTTTTCAGGTTATTATATCGTCAGTAGTCATGCGCTTCAAACCGCTTTACGCGATGATTGGCGGCATTTTTGTATCCGCTTTAGGCATCGGACTTATGTTTTCAACAAATAACGCTTTATTTCTGCTGCCCTCCATACTGGTGTTTGCCGTAGGAGAAATGTCTACATCTCCAAAAATTACAGAATACATCGGAAAAATCATTGCCCCTAAAGATAAAGTGGGCCTTTACATGGGCGCCTCCTTTTTACCCATGTCGGGAGGAAATTACCTGGCAGGAGTTTTATCAGGTACGGTATATGGCTCTATGTCAGACAAAATGACACTTTTACAAAAAGAACTGGCCTCCCGGAATATCCAATTGCCAGAAATTACAGCAGAATATACGCAAACCGATTTCTTTAATGATGCCATGCAAAAGCTAAACATGAACAGCCATGAGCTTACCCTTTATCTCTGGGAACAGTATAACCCGCAACAGATTTGGATAGTATTGGCTTCCATCGGGGTTTTTACCGGCTTTGCGCTAATCCTTTATAATTTTTGGATGACCCGCAGAAAAACCTAAGGCTGCTTGTCTTTGTCTGTTTTCTCTTTATAATGATAGTGAAGCTCGATATCATCGCTGCTGATTCCGTGGTAACGCCGGATTCGGTCTTCCCATTCTTCATCATGTTCCTGCCATTCTACTTTCTCTTCCTGAGGCCCTTCGCGGCGGTAATAAAGCGCCAGCAAGAAACCGGCAATACCCCCCATCAAGTGCGACTCCCATGAAATGTTTCTATTCGGATAAAAATCCGGGAAAATCCCCCAAACCATACTTCCGTAAAGAAACAATACAATCAGGGCAAAAGCCAAAACCCTCTTTTCCCGCTTTATCAACCCACTAAAAACATGAAATGAGGCAAGAGCATAAGTAACACCGCTGGCCCCGATGTGAGAGCTGTTTCCGCGTGCAAAAAGCCAAACCCATATACCGGGTAAAATGTAAGCAAGCAACAAAATCTGGAATGCCTTTTTATCATAGAAATAAAACAGCCCTGAGGCAAGTAAAAACACAGGTATGCTATTGGAAATCAAATGCTGAAAATCGCCATGAATAAATGGTGAAGTAATAATACCGGGAAGACCGGAAACTTCAAGCGGAATAACACCAAATGAAGACAGGCGATATCCCGTAGCTGTTTCAAAGATTTTCACAACCCACATCAATAACAGCAGCAGGAAAGGATAAATCATGCTGCCCACCAATTTTCGTTTTTCTTTACGGGTGCTCAAAAGTGTTAATATTTATTAATACTATATCAATTAAATGCTCTTTGACGAAAATACATTACCTTTGATAAAGTCATAAGGGAATTTTAAAATAATTGTTCAGATTAATCAGATTATGAAAGTATTCAAGAGCTTAATATTATTTGCAGTAACCGCTATAACTATCATGCCTTCCTTCGCACAGCAAAACAATGAGGAGGATGTACGTAAACTGGTTTCAGCGCTTAAAATCATTAATTACGCCTATGTAGAGGATGTAGACGGCGAAAAACTTACCGAAGAGGCCATTAAGTCTATGCTGAAAGAGCTTGACCCACACTCAACCTATTTATCCAAAGAAGAGATCAAAAGGGCAAACGAACCTCTTGAAGGTAATTTTGAAGGTGTAGGCATTCAATTTCAAATATTTAAAGACACAATCCTTGTAGTTGCACCCATTCCGGGAGGCCCGTCTTACGAAGCAGGAATCCTGGCCGGAGACAAAATCGTAAGCATCGACGGAGAAGATGCTACCGGAGAAGAGGTTGATAACCAATTCGTGCAAGATCATCTGCGCGGTAAAAAAGGGAGTAAAGTTGAAGTGGGAATAAAAAGAGGAGGCCACAAGGACATCATTAAATACACCATCACCAGAGACGAGATCCCCCTTAACAGCGTTGATGCTGGATACATGCTTAACGATGAAACAGGTTTGATTAAAGTGTCTCGCTTTTCAAGAACCACAGTGGATGAATTTGAAGAATACATGCAAGAGCTTAATAAGAAAGGGCTGCAAAACCTAATTCTTGATTTGCGTGGCAATCCCGGCGGCTACCTGCAAACCGCCATTGACCTGGCCGATCAGTTTTTAGACGACAACAAAACCATCGTGTATACTGAAGGACGCGTGGCTCCACGCAAAGACTTTAATGCTACCGAGCAAGGCTCTTTTGAAGAAGGAAAACTCATTGTACTTATAAACGAAGGCTCAGCTTCAGCTAGCGAAATTGTATCCGGAGCCGTGCAGGACTATGGGCGTGGATTAGTTGTGGGAAGACGTTCTTTTGGTAAAGGATTGGTGCAAAGACCTTTTAACTTGCCTGACAGCTCTGTTATCCGCCTGACAACAGCACGTTACCATACCCCGTCAGGCAGATGTATACAAAGACCCTACGATGAAGGAGTAGATGAATATTATGGCGACCTGAAGGAAAGAATGGAAGATCAGGAACATATACACGCCGACAGCATCGCATTCCCCGATTCGCTGAAATATGAAACCATTACCGGTAAAACAGTGTACGGAGGTGGCGGCATCATGCCGGACATTTTTGTTGCCTGGGACTCTACTGCATATACTGACTACTATACTGAATTAATACGGGAGCAAGTACCCAATAACTTTGTTATGAATTACCTTGAAAGCAACCGGAAAAACCTCGAAAAAGAATACAAAACCGTAAAAGAGTTTAAAAATGAGTTTCAGATTAAAGAATCTTTTATGGATGATTTTCGCGAATATGCCGATGAAAAGGGTGTAGAATTTGATGAGGAAGGATATTCTAAAGCAATCAAACAAATGAAGGCTTTGTTAAAAGCGCACATTGCCCGCAATATCTTTGACATTGGTGCCTATTATGAAGTGATAAGCGAAATAGACCGGACAATTATAAAATCCCTGGAATTAGTCAATGATGAAAATGCATTTACCGAAAACAATATTGCATGGTAATACGCTGAAAAGGTAATTAACTAAAATGGTCATACCTAAAAAACCCGGAATAATTAATTATTCCGGGTTT
>JBNJGK010000187.1:0-4011 GCA_051747665.1 Bacteroidota bacterium
ATGTGTAACCGGATGATTAAATTCGGCGCTTTTGAGGAAAAAATGGGCCATGAGTTTGATTACATCACCACCGGGCATTATGCAGACACCTTGATTTCCGGAGAAAAAAAGTATTTAGCCACTGCTGCTGATAAAGTAAAAGACCAGACCTATTTTCTTGGCAGGATAACATATGCGCAGCTTCAAAAACTGTGGTTTCCTTTAGGTAAAATCGAGAATAAGACGCTTGTTCGTGAAAAAGCAGAACAGATGAACTTACCGAGCGCGCACCGGCCAGACAGTCAGGGGATATGTTTTTTAGGGAAAATCAATTACCGCGATTTCATCCGTCAGCATGTAGGTGAAAAGCCCGGTGAAATCCGGGAACTGGAAACCGGCCGTATGCTGGGTGAGCATAAGGGATATTGGTTTCATACTATAGGGCAGCGTAAAGGATTAGGGTTAAGCCAGGGCCCATGGTTTGTAATTCAGAAAGATACTCTGAAAAACATCATTTATGTGTCCAAAGGCTATGATCCGGCTTCGCAATACGATGATCTTATCCCGATGAATGACTTTTTGTTTATCACAGAAAATCCGTTTGAAAACCTTAAGAGCGGAGAGCCGGTAACTTTTAAGATCAGGCATACTCCTGAGTTTACTAAAGGAATACTGTATAAAAAAGACGAAGGATGGCTTATCCGTTCTGAAAAGAAAATCTCAGGCATTGCGCCGGGTCAGTTTGCAGTGGTTTATGACCGCAATGAGCGGCTTTGTTTGGGAAGCGGAATTATTTCAGGGTGATTTTTGTTTTGATATTCTAACCTGATTGAAAAAAAGACTTGACCTGCCTTTTTGATTAGTGTACTTTTATATTTTCAGAAAAAGTTACAGTTTAATCAAATCGATTTATAACTCATTTAAAATCTATACGTTATGCGTTTATACTCGTTGTTTTTTGTATTGCTCATAAGCATATTGCTGCTGATGAGCACGCCTGCATTAGCCCAGGAGCCCGTTTCTGAACCACATTATTGTTTTGTGCGCGTGGAAGGAAGAATTGATAAAAGGCTTTCCGTTGAAGTGGATTTAGGTGAAAGCGATAAGGCTGATAAGCTTGAAGACCAGATTGAAAAAGATTTACGCGGTTATCGTTCCTATGTTCAGGTTTTGCAATATTTTCTTGACCTGGATTACGAACTGGAGCGGACTTTCGACCAGGTTTTCATTTCTTCATCCGGTGGAGGGAGCGAAGGAATTGGTTATTTGCTGAAACGTCCGGGTATAGAAAATTGAATTGAGATGTAAGTGGATTGCTTATTAAGCTTTTTTGCTCTGCTAAACCATCAGCTCCCTGACTGAACTATATAAACAGCAGGAAGTATGGTGGTTTTGCTCTTAAGAGGCATCATATTTACTACTATCTGAAAAATTCAGGCTTTTACTGTCTTATTGCTTCCTCTTACTTTTTTTATCATTTATTGCCGGCGTTAATTCTTTGCATTGTGTTTTGGTTTCTATATCACAGAATATCAGTAAATAACATAAATGCCTTCTTCTTGTTAAACAAATAACAATAAACTGGTGTTATAATAGTGATCATTAACTAAAAAAAATTGTATTATGAATTATCCAGAGCATTATGATAAGATACGTAAACTTATGACTGAATTGGGAGGAGAAATCCCAGAAACACTGAAAGGTTTTCAGTCATTACATAAATCTGCTGTTGCAGAAGGAACCTTAAGTACCAAAACAAAAGAGCTGATTAGTTTGGGAATTGCAATCAGTGTCCGTTGCGACGGTTGCATTGCATTTCATGTTAACGATGCACTCAAAGCCGGCGCCACACATGATGAGATTACTGAAACCATCGGTGTTTCAGTATTGATGGGCGGTGGTCCTGCATTAATGTATGGCTGCGAAGCCCTGGAGGCGTTAAAGCAGTTTGAGGAAAAGCAGTAAATTATGTAAATGGATAGCCAGGTTTGAATGTATTTAATATAGTTCGAATCTGGCTGTCCTTTTTTGTAGCCGGCAGCTTTCATCTTTGAAATGGCCTTTGAAGATTCTTCCACCCAATTTGAAAGAACAATAACCACGTTTTACTCCGGTTTGATGTACTTTTGAAGTAATCTTTACTTCCGAAATGGTTTTCAGTGTTGCACAGATTGTATTAGTATTGCCATATCAAAAAAACTGTTATGAAAACAATTCGAATTTTTATTTTGATCTTTATTTTTTCTCCTGTTTTACAAGCCCAGACTTATCTTGATCCGGATGCTCCTGTGGAAGAGCGTGTGGATGATTTATTGTCAAGAATGACTTTAGAGGAAAAAGTGGGACAAATGGTGCAGGCTGAGCGCGGCAATATTTCGGGAGAATTACAGCATATCGATGAATATCATATCGGATCGGTGCTGAGCGGAGGTGGCAGTGTTCCCTCACCCAATACCCCGGCATCATGGGTGGAGATGTACAATAATATGCAAAGCCGGGCCATGTCTACTCGTCTGGGAATTCCTCTGATTTATGGAATTGATGCCGTTCATGGCCATAATAACCTGAAAGATGCCGTGATTTTTCCTCACAACATTGGGTTGGGCTGCACCAGGAATCCTGAGTTGGTCAGACAATGTGCCGAAATCACAGCTACCGAAGTCAGGGCCACGGGAATTGACTGGACTTTCAGCCCTTGTATTACAGTACCGCAAAACGAGCTTTGGGGGCGTACTTATGAAGGTTTTGGCGAGTTAACCTCTTTGGTAGACACCCTGGGACGTGCGTCTGTTTTAGGATACCAATCCGATTCCTTAGGCTCCGAAGAAAGCATCCTTGCCTGCATAAAGCATTTTGTGGGTGATGGAGGAACCGAAAATGGCATTGATCAGGGCAACACGGTTATCAGCGAGGAGGAGCTTCACGATATTCACCTTGAGCCCTACATCTCTTCCATTGAGGCCGGAGCAGGCTCGGTGATGGCTTCCTTCAGCAGTTGGAATGGCGAGAAGTGCCATGGACATGAATACCTGTTAACGGATGTTTTAAAAGAGGAGCTTCAGTTTGAGGGATTTCTGCTTAGCGACTGGCTCGGAATCGACCAATTGAACGGTGATTTCAAAGCTGCGGTTACCACGGCTGTGAATGCCGGAATAGATATGGCCATGCAACCGGATAACTACATCCAATTCGTTGATGTTTTGAAACAGTCTGTTAATGACGGCTCGGTATCGATGCAACGTATAGATGATGCTGTTTCACGTATTTTACGGATAAAATTCCGGATGGGGCTGTTCGAAAATCCCTATGCGGAAAATAACATGGCTGATACGGTGGGATGCGATGCGCATCGTGAAATAGCCCGGCAGGCCGTGAGAGAATCGCTGGTGCTTTTAAAAAATGATAATATTTTGCCTTTTCAAAAAGAAGCAGATGACATTCTTGTGGCCGGATCGAAAGCTAACGATGTTGGTATTCAGTGTGGCGGATGGTCCATTTGGTGGCAGGGTGGCACCGGAAACATCACAGAAGGAACCACCATTTATGAGGCTGTACGCCAAATGAATGGCAGCGAAAACACCATGTTTACCACAAACTCTTCAAATATCCCGGATGCTGATTTTGCGATTGTAGCGGTAGGAGAGTCCCCTTATGCAGAAGGGGCTGGAGATCTCTATCATGCGGGAGCATCCGGATTTGCACTTTCACAGGATGATAAAAATCTTGTTCAGGCAGTGGAGGAATCAGGAATTCCTTTTGTGATTGTGCTGATATCTGGAAGACCTTTGGATATCAGGGACGAATTAGAACTTTCCGATGCTTTTGTGGCTGCCTGGTTGCCGGGTACTGAAGGCGGCAGCGGTATTGCTGATGTGTTGTTTGGCGATTATGAGCCTACCGGAAAACTCTCGCATACCTGGCCTGCGTCTTATAATGATGTGCCGGTCAATAATAACAGTTACTATCCGGATGATGCAGCTCTTTTTGATTATGGTTTTGGCCTGAATTACGAAAGTGTGGGATTGCCCGAAA
>JBNJGK010000188.1:0-3974 GCA_051747665.1 Bacteroidota bacterium
ATTCAATCATCAACAAATCACCTACTAACTATTCAGTCTTATTTGGAATTTGGAATTTGGAATTTTGACACCAATCAACTATTTACTAGTCAACAAATTAACTCAAATAACTCAATCTACTTAATCAACCAATTAACGAATTAACTATTCACTTTTATTTAGAGTCTTCCTTGTATAAAATCACTTTAACAACGATGTGTATTTTAGGGATTCTAAAAGGCAAGAAAATTATTTCCGAAATGGATTTGGTTTTTGATTGAAAAGCAGTAATTTTGCATTCCGTTTTGCGGAGTGAAATTTTTGAAGAAAAATAACAAGTAAAGATATGAAAAAAGACATTCATCCCAAAGATTACAGATACGTTGTATTTAAAGACGTTTCTGACGGAACAAGCTTTTTGAGCCGGTCTGCGGCAAAGACAAAGGAAACAATAGAATGGGAAGACGGCAAGGAATATCCGCTGGTAAAGCTGGAAATTTCCAGTTCGTCGCATCCCTTTTACACAGGTAAGATGAAACTTGTTGACAGTGCTGGACGTGTAGATAAGTTCAAGAGCAAATACAAAAAGCACTTAGAGAAGAAAAAGTAAGGTTTTTAATCAACAAAAGCTGCAAAAAAGTCTCTTGTAAAGGAGGCTTTTTTTGTATCGCATAGTATGGTTTATTAATTTTGACGCAAAAACAGACCTATGAATATAGTATTGTATGACGACTCCCGAAGACAACATTTACTTCCGTTAACTTATATGCGTCCTGAGGCTGACATGCGTATAGGCCTGACCACAATCCGTGAAAAATGGGAGGCTTTTCTGAAGATGGAAACATCCACCCTTACAGAAGCCTATCTGGCAAAGAAATACCCGCTCAAAAAGGCAGAGGATAATTTGATGATTAATGGCTCTGTGATACCGGATAAAAAGATGGTGGATAAAATACTCAAGTTAAAACCCCGCGAAGCGCTTACTACAGAAACGTATATCATAGCCATGCGCATGACGGCCGAAGACCTGATAGGTGTGGAGGACGCATCTGCTGATGAGAGCAACCGCAATCAGAATGTGACGTATCATCAGTATGAGCATGAGCATTTGAAAATAGACCATCCATGGCAGCTTTTTACCTTTAATAAAGCTGTGATTCAACAAGATTTTGAGCGAATTACAAAAAGAAGGCGTTCGGCAAAACTATCTAAAACAAATTTAGTGATTAATCCGAAAAATGTTTTTGTTGAAAAAGGGGCCAGAGTAGAAGGAGCAATTATCAACGCTACAGAAGGCCCGGTTTATATCGGTGAAAATGCAGAGATCATGGAAGGCGCCACAATCCACGGGCCTCTTGCACTGTGTAGTAATGCTAAAATAAAAATGGGAGCTAAAGTCTATGGCCCGGTAACCATTGGTCCCTGGAGCAAAGTGGGAGGAGAGGTGCATGAATCTGTTATTTTCGGTTATTCAAATAAATCCCATGACGGATTCTTAGGGAACTCTGTAATTGCCGAATGGTGCAATTTAGGCGCTGACACAAATACTTCCAACCTTAAAAACACATATGAAGAAGTGCGTCTTTACAGTTATCCCAAAGCTTCTTTCGTTAAAACCGGAGAGCAGTTTATCGGGTTGATTATGGGAGACCACTCCAAATGCGGCATTAACACGATGTTTAATACCGGAACAGTGGTGGGCGTAAACGCCAACGTTTATGGTGATGGTTTTCAGCGGAACTTTGTACCCTCATTTGCCTGGGGCGGAAAATCCGGTTATACACAGTACCTTTTTGATAAAGCCGTTCAAGTGGCCAAAGCCGTTTATAAACGCCGTGGACTGGAGTTTGATGATACCGAGCAGGCGATTTTGGAATCGGTATTTGAACAAACCGCACGGATTCCAAAATAATCAGTACATGACAATTGATCAGGTACCTGTCTTTTTATTTATTTTTTCCGGATTTGGCATAAGCATTGATAGCAACAGGGAGCGAATATTTCGTTACTGAATGAAAAGTGGAGCTATGAGCAGTTTTGATAATAGTGATTTTTTTGGTTTTTCTGATATGATGGGTAAAGAAGGAGAAATGATGCCTGTGATATCTACCGAAACCGAAGACGATATAGAAAATGAAGAGATAGATGAGCAACTGCCGATATTGCCGTTGCGCAACGCCGTGCTTTTTCCGGGAGTAGTAACCCCCATTACTGTTGGGCGTGAGAAATCCTTAAACTTGATAAAGCAGGTTAATAATGGCAACAAGACCTTAGGGGCTATTGCCCAGCGCGATGATAAAGTAGATGATCCTTCGATAGAAGATTTTTATGAGTATGGCACTGCAGCACGGATTATTAAAATGCTGAATATGCCCGATGGCAGCACAACGGTCATCATCCAGGGACGCCGGCGTTTTAAATTAACCGGAATTGTATCTAATGATCCCTATCATATTGGTGATATTGAGGCGATATCCAATGCCGAACCGCCTTATGATCAAAAAGAATTTGATGCTCTGATTTCCTCTATTAAGGATATGGCTTATCAAATCATTCAGAAGTCGCCCAATATTCCGATGGAAGCTTCTTTTACACTTGAAAATATTGAAAGCCCGAAATACCTTGTCAATTTCATTTGCAATAATCTCAGCGCAGAAGTAGATCAAAAGCAGGGACTTCTGGAAACCGATAATATCCAGCGGCGCGCTCAGAATGCACTGGAACTGCTTTCCAAAGAAATGCAGATGGTTGACCTGAAGCATAAAATCCAAAACAAAGTAAAATCGGATTTGGATAAGCAGCAGCGGGATTATTTCCTGAACCAGCAGCTCAAAACCATTAAGGAAGAGTTGGGCGATAATACTCAGGAACACGAGATTGAAGAGCTGAAGCAAAAAGCGAAGAAGAAAAAGTGGCCCGATAATGTGGCTAAAGTTTTTGAAAAAGAACTCTCCAAATTGCAGCGTATGAATCCGGCTGCTATGGAGTATTCTATTCAGATTAATTATCTCGATACGCTTATAGACCTTCCGTGGCAAGAATACAGCAAAGACAATTTCGATTTGAAGCGTGCCCAGCGGATTCTTGACCGAGACCATTTCGGACTGGAAAAAGTCAAGGAACGCATTATAGAATATCTGGCTGTTTTGAAGCTGAAAGCCAACATGAAATCCCCCATATTGTGCCTTGTGGGTCCTCCGGGTGTTGGAAAAACTTCTCTTGGTAAGTCAATCGCAGAATCTGTAGGACGGAAATACATCCGCATGTCCTTAGGAGGCTTGCGCGATGAAGCAGAGATACGTGGCCACAGGAAAACTTACATTGGCGCCATGCCCGGACGCATTATTCAGAATATCAGAAAAGCAGGGACGGCGAATCCTGTTTTTGTTCTGGATGAAATAGATAAAGTTGCCGGAGCTACAGTGAATGGCGATCCGGCCTCTGCTTTGCTCGAAGTGCTCGACCCTGAACAAAATACATCGTTTTCTGATAATTTTCTTGAAGTGGAATATGATCTCTCTCGTGTCATGTTTCTTGCTACAGCAAATACGCTTAGCACCATTCATCCTGCTTTGCGCGACCGTATGGAGGTTATCTACGTGAATGGATATCTTACTGAAGAAAAAATCCAGATTGCCAAAAAGCATCTGATTCCTAAGCAACTGGAAGAGCATGGGTTGAAGCCAAAACAGCTCACATTCCGCAAGCCTGTTCTTGAAACCTTGATTCAGGATTATACGCGGGAATCCGGTGTGCGGAACCTGGAAAAAAACCTGGCTAAAATCATCCGAAACAAAGCCAGAAGCATCGTTGAAAATGAATCCTATAACAAGAACCTTACTCCTGAAGATATAAAGAACATCATGGGTCCGGCGACATTTTACCGCGACAGGCAGATGCAGAACGAAGTTCCGGGTGTGGCTACAGGTTTAGCCTGGACGGCCGTAGGAGGAGAGATTTTGTTTGTAGAAGTCAGCCTTAGCCAGGGGAAAGGG
>JBNJGK010000189.1:0-3971 GCA_051747665.1 Bacteroidota bacterium
ACGTCGTAAAGAGCCGTGAGATTGCTGCACAAAAAATGTTCTTAATCCATAATTCTCTGGGAGAGGATTCCAAAATTTTTGATCCGGAAGAGGAGCCTTCGCCAAGTGAGTTGTTCTCAAAAGTCAATGAAAACCCTGAAAACGAAGAAGAGATCAATATCATTACCTTGATTCGGAATCGTTATGCAGCAATTAAATCAAAATATCCTGAAATTGTTGAGAATGCATCGAAACTACCCGCCCGCGTAAAAACCGCCAAATCATATAACAAATGGGAGCTAAACGTGCTGCGTAAAAAAGGCCTGGGGATATTTGCACAGCAAGCCGTTTATAATCAAGCTAAAGAAGGAAATATTTTAGAAAGCCTTACTATTGATGAACTTATCAAATCGGTTGAATGTGACGCAGAAGAACCAAAGCTCAGCTTGTCAGACAAATTCTGGCCAAACTACGATTGGATTAAAAACTATAAACCATCCTACAAATTAGGGAAAAGCGAAATGTCACTCGAAGTAAAAGCTCAGAATAACCTTAAATTTGCTTTGAAATTCGTGGAAGCCCATGAAGAAGACCTTCGTAGTTTCATTAATACACTTGTTAAGGATATCCGGCATTACCACACCCTGTCTGATTATACCCTTGGCAGAATAGGACGGATTAAGTTAAGTACATCCCCAACGGACAAAGAGATAAAACGTCTTTTAGATGCAATCAAAGAAATTAAAACCATACTCGGGACGGATTACTTAGACAATATTCTGAAAAATATTAGCCGGCAAAAACTGGAGGTGATAATCGCTGTGGAGAACATTGAAGGATGAAATATCTCCGGATAAACCCCGGCAATTTTAGGATTTGTCTCAGGGAAGACAGGGATAGAGGTTAATACCACAGAACAATGAAATGACTGTTGAGCTTATGGCTTTGTATTTACAGGCTAAAAAAATCGTACGGGGGACTTTATTAATATTTTCTGTCAATATTGTATTCGATCCTTCGTTCTATCAAAAACTAAATCCTCAGAAGGTCAATATCACCGGAATATGAATAGTCCAACGTTAATGTTGGCTACATATAAAAAGTTTCGGTAAGATGAATATTTTCTCCCGGATCAAGAAGGGTTTCGATAATGCCTTGCCGATTGAATACAAAAAAAGCAAATAACAGACCGGAGTTCGAAAAAAATTGTTATATTAGTTGGTTTAAATCATGGAGTGAAAACCCATAGCTGAATGGCAAATGTAGCATATCAAATGATTTATAACTTATCAATATACTAGTCAAAAGAAAGTTTCTTATTATGTCAGGTGAAAAATCCATAGTCAAATACATCAAAGCGCATTACCCGGATCATCTTATCTTAGAGCAGTCACATCAAAAAAAGCCGTATGACAAGTTACACGGGCACATGGTTAAACTCAAAGGCATTCTTTGGTATGTAAGGGAGTTGCCGTCTGCAGACCCTGAAAAGCCCCCAAAGATTGAGTTTACCAGAGCGAACCTAATATACAAGCCAAGCGGAGAACACTTTTAAAAGTAGCAGTTAATTACAACAGACATTTTGGACTATAGCCGCGCAATAGGAGCATAAAACGAGAGCTTGTCCAAAAACCTGAAGCTGACTGGTCTATCGACGCAGTCAGGTCTGATTAAGAGCGCAGATTTACAACCTTTCTGGGTGCGCAGCTTCTAAATGGCTAAACCGGAACAAAGCCCCTGAAGACGAACCCCGGTGGAAGCTTGATGTTACATTTGATTCAGGCAAGGAGGTTTCCCGGATTCAAACAATGCCCGAAGTCGTGGGTATTCGCAGCAGGAATGACTGCCACGAAATGTTCCTGTTTATGGCCCCAAAAATGAATCAACTGCAGCAAGGCTTTTTATTTCACATACTCAGCTTTCATGAGAAAATCGTAGCTTTTTTCCACACTTAGCAATGGTTCGAAATTGTAATTTTCTACCTCAACAATAATATGTTTCATGCCCGATTTTTCTGCCTGAGCAAATATAGGTTCAAAATTCATTATACCACTCGCGCCCAGTTCTTTTTCATCTTTAACATGCCAGAGTTTAAAACGTCCCGGATATTCGTCAAAATAATCAACCGCATCTTTTCCGGCAACGGTTATCCAGTATAAATCGAGCTGAAAAAACACTTTATCAGGATCGGTATTTTGTAGCATGTAATCGTAACGCATCTGTCCATCAACGGTTTCAAATTCCTTGTCGTGATTGTGATATCCAAATTTGATTCCTTCTTCAGCACACATTTCGCCTACAGTATTGAAATAATCACAGTATCGCTTTAAATCTTTAAGTGAGCCGTAACCTTTTTCGTTCATCGATGGCTGAACGATGTATTCTACCCCGGCTTTTTTATGGGCATCAATGCAAGTTTCCCACCATTGCATGGTTTGATCCCAGTTTTCATCGGAAGGCAGGCCTTTACCGGTATGTGAGGATAAAAAAACAAGTCCATTTTCATTCAGAACACTCTTAAATTCAAGAGGTTCCTTACCATAAAACTTCCCATCGCTATACCCGGCAGCTTCAATAAAGTCATACCCTATTTCACCAACCCGCTGGATTGTTGCTACCGGATCATCCGCCATATCAGAACGCACCGACCACAACTGCAATCCAATTTCTTTATCGTTGTCAGGTGAATTAAGAGAAACAGACAAAAATGCAACGAGTAACAAGATTAAATACCCTCTTATCATAGCTCTTTGATTTTAATATTCCGGAACCACACATCATCGCCGTGGTCCTGCAAGCCGATGTAGCCTTTTTTGGCTGTATTGACAAAATCATCCCACTCCGAAAATTTGCTGTCGGCACACATCTTTTTCCAGTCGTCGGTCCAAAGGTGATATTCCACCACATTTTCACCGTTTTGGTTGTGAATTACAGTGCCTTTATAAACCGTAATCAGAACTTCATTCCACTCACCGGCAGGCTTTGCAGTTTGAGGTTTTGCCGGAATCAAGTCATACAACGCACCGGCCTGACGGTTTCCGTCTTCACCCAGTTTTGCATCGGGATGGCGATCATTATCAAGAATCTGCATCTCAGGAGCTGACTTGTAAATTGGCTGTCCGGGCACAGAGTCATTTCCACACTTTTCCCGCGCCAGATAAAATATTCCGCTGTTACCTCCTTCAGACACCTTCCACTCCAGTGATAATTCAAAATTCTGATACTTTTTCCGGGTAATAATGTCACCGCCATCTTCGGCACCGGCCTCGCCCCTACCAGAACCCTCAATAAAGATTGAATTATTGTCAATGCTCCAGGCTCCGGGTACTTTGTCTTTACAATATCCACGCCAGTGTTCCATGGACTCGCCATCAAATAAAAGTTCCCAGCCCTCTTGCTTTTCTTCTTTAGTCAGTTGGTTAGGCCCGGCTGTTTCTGTACATGATGTCATAATCAATGCTGCCAGTGTTACAAATAAGAAATAAATTTTTTTCATCGTTCAATTGTTTTAGTGTTTCATACTTAGATTTTGGGCATATCAGGAAGACTCCATCCGCTGCGGTAATTGTGTTTAATCAGCTCAGACGCAAATTTTCTCGCATTCACAGGGTCAGTCCATTCTTTATCAAATGTAGGGTGCCCATCGTGAATTTCAAATCCATCCTTGATTACCGTACGAAGGGTTTCATTTTCATTAATATTGGTAAACTCCATCTTCGCTCCATCCCATTCCAGTTCTTTGTTAAGAGCCTGTAACCTGACAGCCAGCACTCCCATTACAACCATTTCATTAAACGGACCGGCTTCGCTGAATGGTGATAAGGTTTCAACCCGGTTTTCCTTCGATTCCTTGCAGGCACGCACCCAGTCCATTTCATGACTCAGTTCAATACGTGGTTGTGTTTTAGGCACATCAGGCACTCTGCCCGATAATAACCACGGTTCCCGCCCGTAGCAACCTGTAACCAATGTATCTTTTTTTCCGTGAAACA
>JBNJGK010000190.1:0-3919 GCA_051747665.1 Bacteroidota bacterium
TGTCCGTTAATCATTCCATATTTATTTAGTGTACGGACAAACTTATAATATTTTGTCCGCTTTTTCTTTTTTTATATACCAGATTTATATTTTCATATCTTGCAAAAGGTTGCGCATCTTTTTTGGGTGTTGTGCGCGCACTTCATTCGTACCACGGCTGGCGCCCGGTGAGTCCCATTCGATAATTTAATTACGGGCTTGAGGACCATCGGTAGATAAAAATATATTCAACGGGGCAATTTATGAACTATTTATTTCATTTCCCAACTTCGGATTGATTTCTTATAAGTTTTGCAGGCGCATTGATCACTGCTAAGCACGCTGATAAGTTTATAAGTTAATTGTTTTTGTAAAGGGATCTGAAAAAAAACACTTCGCTAAAAACTCCGGAATCATCTGCCTGCTGTAGCAACCATCCAATTCACCTGTTAAATTATTAACACCTTCCATATTAATAATATAAAAATATGTGTTTCTCATACATTTTTTTACTACTTTGGAACCCAAAATATTATTCACTTTCAGACCTAAAACTATGGAAAATAAAACGAACGATTACCACATTAGTTTTTTTAAACCTACTACTCCACAGGCTTTATATAACAGGAATATGGTCGTATGGTTGGTACTGATATGGGTTATTGCCATTTTTGGTTTTCATATTCTTTTACGGATTATTGAAAAACCAACACCGGAGGCGGATTATATAACCTTTCAAAACGTTTGGCCCCAGGTAGAAAAGGGCGATGCGAGCGAGAAAGAGTTGATACAGTTAGGGCAGAGCACCCTTTCAGTCCTCGGAAAATTCATGCTTTCCAGTGAGGATAAACCGGCATTAAACAACGCATTAAGCTATTCCGTCTATCAACTCACCCCGGATTCGCGGAAAGAGGAAGTAACAGCCATGATTCGGGGATTTGAGGAAATAAAAAAGGGCATCGATAATATATCGAATCCGGAGTATGTAGCAGCTAAAAGGAATGTATCCAATGAACTGAGCCCGGTTTTAGATCTTTCCTCAACAGATATCCGCTCAAAGATTTTGCCTTTGGAACTTAAGTCGGAAGGCATAGCTGACCTGACAGAGGAATCAAGGACAAAGCTGCCTGCAGTCATGAAAAAGTACATGGTTCACAATCAATCGGTTTTAACGGATTTTAAATTCCTGGGATTCCCATTCCATTATTTTTATACTGCCGTATTCCTGCTCATATTGTTCGTAGGACTCTGCTGGTTGTATTGCATTTTAACAGACCGGCTAAATGCAAAATTAGATATCGCAGATTAAAATCATCTGTTCTAACCTAAATCGGAAAATTATGAAAAAAGCAACTATACTATTCTTGTCGTTATTATCTTTTCCTTTTGTTTCTCAGGCGGCCACCGCAGCTACGCAATTAGAGGGCAGCTTTAAGGTGGGTCCTGCAATCATCCTGATTACCATTCTTGTTCTTTTTATTGTAGTGGGTATCTTTTTCAGAGCTAAAGACACTACCGATTACTATGCTGCCGGCAGAGGTATCACCAAAGTGGGCTCAGGGATGGCCATTGCCTCAAACTGGATGAGCGCCGCCTCTTTTCTGGGTATGGCCGCCCTTATGTATGGCTCCGGGTATCATGGACTGGCCTACGTGATTGGCTGGACCGGCGGATATGTATTGCTGTTGATCCTGATGGCGGGTCAAATCAGAAAATATGGAAAATATACCGCCGCTGATTTTATTGGCGACCGGTATTACTCACAAACACTAAGAGCCGTTGGCGCTATTATCGCCATTTTAATATCGATTTCTTATTGTGTGGGGCAATTCGGTGGGATAGGCCTGATGTTCAGGTGGATACTGGGTATCAATTATTCGTGGGCAGTAATAATCGGCGGCTCCGTGGTTTTAGCCTATACCTTGATCTCAGGCATGCTGGGGGTAACGAAAAATATGCAGATTCAATATGTCATTATCATCATTTCTTTTCTGATCCCCTTATTCATATTGAACTATAAATTTGATTACTTCTGGATTTTGCCGCAAATCGGTTATGGTTCGGTAGTGTCTGATGTCGTTACCGGGATTCCATTAAGCGAATCCAGGGAATTGGTCAACTCGCTGGGCCACTCGTTTGCGATGGTGGCGTCGCCGGAATACGCCATGCCGTGGGATCCGGCTACCGGAAAAACCTATTTCCAGTTTATGGCTATTGCTTTTTCTTTGATGATTGGCACGGCAGGCCTTCCCCATGTTATTCAGCGCTTTTATGTAGTCCCTAAAGCAAGGGATGCCCGCTGGTCGGTGGTATGGGGATTGTTTTTTATTTCCATCCTTTACTGGAGCGCCCCTGCTTATGCTGCTTTGGGAACACCGCTGTCGGCCAATCCCGAGGTAGGAAAACTGGCTAAAGACGCTATTGTTGTGTATACCGCCCAGCTTGGTAATGTACATCCGTTAATTGTTGGGTTGCTGGCTGCCGGAGGTGTGTCAGCGGCATTTTCAACGGTTTCCGGCTTACTGGTGGCGGGTTCCTCGGCGTTTGCCCATGACTTATATTTTAAGGTTATCAATCCCGATGCATCACTTAAAAAGCAATTACTCTACGCCCGAATTGCCACTGTGTTAATGGCAGTCATTGTCTCGGCAATCGCCCTGGCAGAACTGGCCCTGATCGGGCAGTTGGTCGCTGTTGCCTTCTCGCTGGCAGGTTGTACGATATTTCCACTGTTCCTGCTGGGCATCTGGTGGAGCGGTTCGAACAAGCAGGGAGCCATCGCCGGACTTATCGCCGGGGGAGTGGTGTCGCTCATCTCGCTGTCTTACTTCATTGCAGGGAAAGCAGGGGTGGTGTGGCCATTCCACGACTTTGTCGATTACTGGCTGGGAGCCTGGTATTTCGCATGGATCGGAGCTCCCCTGGCAATTGTGGTTAGCATCATAGTTTCTAAACTGACAAAGGAAACCCCACTTGAAATACGTAAATTCCTGGTGGAAAATGTTCATTCATAATGGGTATAGTAAATAACAAACCAACAAGAGTGCTTATCCTCATTTTGAGTGCTCTTGTTTTAATAAGTGTTTTAATCTCGCGTTATTACTACAAAGGGATCAATGATGCTGTCGATCCGCGCGTTAAGGAAGCGCGGTTGCTGTATGAAAAATACAACGATTATACGAATACGAACAGCTTTGATTCCATCCTTTACCTGATGGATTCCATTGAAGCGGTCTATTCAAAATATCCGCATTACCGTGATTCATATGAAACCGGGGTGCTTTACAACAACAAAGCGGCTTCATACCTTACCATGGCGCTGCACCTGGATTCTGCAAATAACCAGCCTGATAGGCAGGATTCAGTATTTTCTATGGCTGAAACAATGGTAAATAAAAGTATCGCTATTTATACCGATTGGTTGGATAAGTTTGAGGACGAAAGCCCGGAAGGTATTAAGAACCTTATTGAACCCGGATTTTATACAGGACTTGAACAGTATTCCGGTGAGTTACAGGAAACGTATCTTAACAACAGAATAGAAGAAATTCAGGAAGCACAACTGGAAACAAAGCGCAGACTGTCGGTGAGCTACACGAACCTGGGAATCATAAAAAGGCACCGGATGCAATACGAAGAGGCGGCAAACCATTATAAAACCGCCCTGGAATTATGGGAACGCAATTTGACCGCGGAGAACAATCTGAACCTGTTGCTGGGCAACCCTGTCAAAGAGCGTAGCTTCCTGAGGAAACTGTTCCCTCCCGAACGAAATAAGAATTGATTTAAAAAATAAAGTCATGAAAAAAAACTTTTTAATACTAATTACACTGGGGTTGCTTGCCACTTTAAGCAGCAAAGCCCAGGACGATGAAAAGGATTTTGGCATTCGATTTTCAGGATTTGTGAAGAGCGATTTTTTTTATGATTCGCGGCAAAC
>JBNJGK010000191.1:0-3897 GCA_051747665.1 Bacteroidota bacterium
AATTCAAAATAAAAAACCCGGCAGGATATTGCCGGGTGAATTAAAGAAGGGTGAAAAGTGGGATTCGAACCCACGACCTCTGGAACCACAATCCAGCGCTCTAACCAACTGAGCTATGATCACCATTTGTAAAGCGGCTGCAAATATACAATAAATTTTCCTCAAGCAAAAAATGAAACAAAAAAATGATCACTAATTTCGGCTTAAACCATATTCTTGTCCGCGGCAACCTGCTTTGGATGCTCCCCGGCAGTTTCCTTTTCTCAGGCTAAACTTCAGGCTGAAATAAAAATCCACTCCATTCAGCTCAGAAAGGCCCAAATAATGCGACAGATTTGAAGTTCCAACTGTAAGATTGGCTACGCGCAGATTAAGGCCAACCTGGGGTTGTCTGAACCGGTGCATAGAAACAGGAAGCCCCGCCCCGAAAAGAGCACTTTCCCAGCGAGGCATAACCGCAAAATAAGAAGCCCTGTTAAAACCCGATGCTCCGCCCTGCAAGCCATAAATCAACGTAGAATGCAGATACCAGTTTCGGAGATAGTGATAGTCAGCCTGCACGCTAACAGCAGCAGGCAATCCCATAGAAAACCGGGTTTCATCGGAGAGCGAAGCGCCCGGAGACCCTAAAAGTTGTGAACTCACCTCCTGGAGCGCCTGGTTGACACTTTCGTAATCAAAACTGCCAACATCCGGCCATACGGCTTCCACATCTCTGTAGCGATGCGATTGAACGTTGTTGCGCAACGTAATGCTCCCTAAATCCAAAACAGACAGTCCTATACGGTAATGATAGGCAGGTTGCTTCTGATGACACAAACGCGTAAAGCGCTGATAAGAGCGCTGTAATTTTTTTGTCTTTGTATACGTTACACCCAAATCTACAGCAAAACCGCCACCTTTTATCCAGCCGCCACCATCCGGGATATTTAAATTATTGTAATTTACAGGGGAAGCCATTCGTAAATCGGCATTCAGGTCGTAAATTTCCATAGTATCGCTGTTGGGCATCATATACTCGATGTTGTCGATATGAAGCTTAAGGGCGTTGTGCGGTATAAGGTATTTGAAAGAAATTCCCACATCCACTTTATCATAGTTACGTGTATAAACATTCCGGCTGTAGCTTAAGGCGATCTCTGAGAACTGCACTGCCTCCAAATGCATATCCCGACTATGATTAAAAACCTCACCATGAAAAGGAGGATAATCCAACCCCTCATAAGCGTTTTTGGCTACATCGTATGAGAAGTCTTTTACATTGATCAAAGACCTGAAACCGGTAGAAAAACCAAAACTGTTTTTACCAACTGTAAGCATGGCAGAGGGCCCAAAGATTTGCGCATTAGCAAAACCATGCTTTAATTCTTTTGCATCCCAGGCATCCACATAGCGGTCATCGCCCATCTCGCCCGTAAAAGTTTTGAATTCCGGCACCTGAAAAAGCAGCGAACCTATAGAGTAATCTTCCTTGCGAAGAAACATATAGTTGTTTAGCACGAATACACCACCACCAGCTATATTTACATCCAAAAAGTATTCAGAATTTATCAAAGCAGAAGGATTCAGATGTATGGAGTTTATGCCGGCATAATTACCTGAAGTCATACCCAAACGGTTCTGAGCCAATAATGATAAACTCCATACAAGAGCTGCAGCTATTAATAAAAACCTTTTCATGAATTAATTATCCTCTTCTTACATCAAACGATTAGAAACAGAAAATGTTGCCGGCAGCTTTTTTCTAAATAGCAGGTTTTACGGGATTATCATCAATATGCAGATTTCTATATCTTTGCTGGCTGAAAAAAGATGGCTCATGATCAAATCAGCTCTAATTTGGGTTTTTACGTTGCTTTTTACGATTGGCATCGCGATTTATCAGCGTACGACGGGACCTACTTATCCGGTAGACGGTACTGTAACCCTGGCGGATAAAGAAGTTGAATATAAACTTCTGCGTTCTCATGGTGGAAAAACCGATGCGCCCATCCGCATTAGCATTCCCGATAAGGAAATTCAGGGGAAAATCACCTACAAAAGATTCAACACGGACGATAAGCGCACTGTTGTAGAAATGAAAAGAAGCAACGGAGAGCTTTATGCTGCGCTGCCTAACCAACCCCCGGCAGGAAAGTTGGTGTATGATGTTTATCTCACATATCAAGACAAAGAGGAAAAACTTACAGAGGAAAGTGTAGTGATTCGGTTTAAAGGAGCTGTGCCGGATTATATTTTAATACCGCATATCATTTTTATGTTCACAGCCATGCTTTTTTCAACGCGCGCCGGTATAGAAGCAATACTTCGCAGAAGGCGGGTTTTGGCTTATACAACCGTTACACTGATTACACTCTTTTTAGGTGGGCTAATCTTAGGCCCCATCGTTCAAAAGTATGCTTTCGGGGATTTCTGGACAGGATGGCCGTTCGGGCAGGATTTAACGGATAACAAAACGCTGGTGTCTTTCCTTTTTTGGTTGGTGGCCTTTTTTAAGGTAAGAAAAAACAAAAACCACAGAACCTGGGTTATAATAGCTGCCATCGTGCTGTTGGCAATTTACCTGATTCCACATAGCATGTTTGGTTCTGAACTTAATTACGAATCAGGGCAAGTAGAAACCGGAAAATAATCATCACATGACAATCATTTATATCATCATTGCCATTACTGTTTTTGTATCCATCTCCGCTTTCAGCAATCGCGAGTGGATGTCCAAAATGCAGTTTAACGCTTATTTGATAAACAACCGAAAAGAATGGCACCGTTTTTTAAGCTATGGACTTGTCCACGCTGATTTTGTGCACCTTTTTATCAATATGTTTGTGTTTTACTCTTTTGGAGGCGTTGTAATTCAGTACTTTCAGCAGCTTTTCGGGATGCAGGGATGGCTTTACTTCATGTTGCTTTACGTTGGCGGACTGGCCTTTTCCACGCTTTTTGATTACGGGAGGCACAAAGATGATTTCCATTACAATGCTGTTGGCGCAAGCGGTGCAGTTGCTGCCGTAGTATTTTCAAGCATTTTATTACAACCCATGGGAAAAATCTATCTCTTCCTCATTCCTATTGGCATTCCGGCCTTTATTTTTGGAATCCTGTATCTGATTTTCTCTGCTTACATGGCGCGACGCAGTCAGGATAACATCGGGCACGATGCCCACTTTTGGGGGGCCGTTTTCGGGTTTGCATTTACCATTCTGCTCAAGCCAGGCCTTTTTATGAGGTTCTTTGACCGTATTTTTTCGGGGTTTTAATTCATCGTGGGATCGGCCGGAAAGTTCTTCCAGTCGCGAAAAACCCCGCCCAGAGAATCCAGGGCATATTCCCATAAGTTGGCTGCTTCCACATCAAAAATTTTCTCAACGTTTTTATCACTCACAACCCAGGAGTTGCGTTCAAGCTCATCATCCAATTGCTTTGGGCTCCAGCCTGCATATCCTATAAAAAAGCGGATATCACGCTCAGAAATACGCTTTTCGCGAATCATTGTCTTGATCTGATCAACATCGCCGCCCCACGCAATATTTCCTTTCAGCGGAAGACTTCCCTCTATTTGATTGCCAAGCCTGTGCACGAAAAACAAAGCATCGGTTTGCACCGGGCCGCCTAAAAACAGTTTCGGGTTAAAGTCGCCTGCTTCGGGAATCACATCTCCCAGCCGGCTCTCAGTTGGTTTGTTCAGAATCAGCCCAAAAGAGCCCTCTTCATTATAATCGGCCAGCAAAACCACAGAACGCCGAAAATACATGTCCTGCAAAAAAGGCTCTGAAATTAATATCTTTCCTGCTGATGGATTAATATTGTTTATGCTCATCTTCTCTTAATTTTCTTTCAAAAATAACACGATTTTTTCACCTGTTATTGTGCTTGCGTTTATCTGTGTTTTATAATTTA
>JBNJGK010000192.1:0-3887 GCA_051747665.1 Bacteroidota bacterium
ATAAAACTGCCTCCTTTTGCAAATACAGGAATATGTTCCGGAACAACATTTACTGTATGCCTGCTGCCTCCCTCGTAGCTTTGGTTCGTATAAAAATCAAACCAGGATTGCCCTTTCGGGAAATAGATTTCCTGCTCTTTGACTCCCGGCTGCTTTATAGGCGATACCAACAGCGATTTTCCCCACAGGTAGGCGCTGTCATAGGTCAGCAGGTTTTTGTTTTGAGGCTCTTCATAAAACAAGGGTATCATCAGCGGAGTGCCCTTTTGGTTGTTGTCAAACGCCATGTTGTAAATGTAGGGCAGGAGCTTGTATCGCAGCTTGATGGCTTGTCGTGCCTTGCTTTTGGTTTCTTCGGGCCAGAACACCGGCTCGGAGGGGATTTCCTCCTGTGCGTGGGGCCGGTAAATGGGTTGAAAAACGCCATACTGCATCCATCTTGAATATAGTTCTCCGTCTAAGGTGTCGCCGCCTGCAAAACCTCCCAGGTCGGAGTGGGTATACGCCACGCCCTGCATGCCCATTTGCAGCGAGATTTCCGGTTGTGGCACCAGCCCGCCCCAACTGCGGCTTACATCGCCGGTCCAGGGAATCATGCCATAGCGCTGCGAGCCGGCAAAGCCTGCGCGCATCAGGATAAACGGCCTTTTGCCGGGGAAATCCTTTTTGTAGCCTTCATAAATGATCCCGGCCCATTCATGTCCGTAAGCATTATGAATCTCTTCAGCGCTGCCGTTGACGTGTTGCAGGTCTGCCGGGTGCACCTCCGGTTCGCCCAAATCGCCCCACCATCCGTCAACACCTTGCTTGTCCAGTCCTTTGTAGATATCCCAGAACCAGCGGCGTGCTGAAAGCTTAAACACATCAATGATGCCTGTATTCCCAAAGTAAAAATCATAGGTGTAGGGGAATCCCAGGCTATCCTTTCCCAGGATATCTTCTCTTACAGCTTCATCCCAGCGTTTGCTGGTGGTGAGGACAAAAGGTTCGGTTACCAGTATGGTTTTTATGCCAAGCCTTTTGAGGCTGTCCATCATCTTTTCGGGCTCCGGGAAAGCCTCTTTGTCCCAGGCCAGGTTGCCCATGTGTCCTTTAATGTCGGGTCCGAACCAGTACAAATCCAGAATAATCGCATCCAGCGGAATGGAATCCCTGAAAAAGCGGTTGGCCGTTTCCAGTGTTTCCTGCTGAGTGTGATATCCAAAGCGGCTGCTGAAGTTGCCAAAGGCCCAGCGCGGTGGCAGCGGCTGCCTGCCGGTGAGCTCTGTGTAGTTTTGGGTAAGGTCATACCAGCTTTCTCCGGCAAAAACATAAAAATCCATTACGCCTCCCAGCGCTTCGTAGGTCACGGTATTATCATCCTTGCTGTCGAGATCAAGAAAGGCATGTGAAGCATTATCGAATAAAACGCCGTATTTTTTTTCGGATAAAAACATAGGGATGGCGTAATTCATTAATTCAGAATGCGTCGTGTATCCATAATGCGCACGGTTGTATATTTCCAGGCGGTTTCCCCTGCGGTTCATGCCCAGGACGCGCTCTCCGCCACCATAAAGAATTTCTTCGGCATCAATGGCTAAAGACATTTTTTTGGAGGTGTCTGTGGCAGCATAGCCTTTATCCGTGCTCAGAAGCGTTTGGTCATCATATTTATACTGAATCCGGAAAGGTTCTTTCCGGATGTTGACCTGCATGGACTCAGTAGAGAGATTGATTCCGGAAATGCTTTCGATGATGGTAACCTCTGTGGGTTCGGATTTCATTACAGCAGCAAAAGCAGTACTGCTTACCGGAACGCTGTCGGGATAAAAAGCGGTTCGGACAATGTTTTCATTAAAGATTGTCAGAACATACACACCGTCGTTCACTTTTATTTCATACCTGTTTTCTGCTTCCCTGAATTCCCGGAATTCCTGCTGGCCTTGTATGGTATAAGCTGTCAACAGAAACAGCAGAACCGCCATAAACTGAGCTGATATTCTCTTCATTGTTTTGTTACTTATTGCTGGTTGCGGGTCAAAAATAGGTTTTTTTAGTGTACTTTTGCAGGCTCAATTTTGAAACACATGCAAGATATTAGAAATGTAGCGATTATAGCCCATGTTGACCATGGCAAAACCACTTTGGTAGATAAAATGATCTATCAGAGCAATTTGATAAAAGACCACGAAAAAAAGCAGGAGCTTATTCTTGACAGCAATGATCAGGAGCGGGAGCGGGGAATTACCATTCTTGCCAAAAACGTATCGGTAGAGTATAAAGATGTAAAAATCAACATCATAGACACGCCGGGCCACGCGGATTTTGGCGGTGAGGTAGAGCGCGTTCTCAACATGGCCGACGGCGTGCTGTTGCTCGTGGATGCTTTTGAAGGCACGATGCCGCAAACCCGTTTTGTTCTGTCAAAAGCCCTGGCTTTAGGACTGAATCCTATCGTTGTGATTAATAAAGTGGACAAGCCAAATTGTCGTCCTGACGAGGTGTATGAAGAGGTTTTTGATACGATGTATTCCCTCGAGGCAAGCGATTTCCAGCTTGATTTTCCTGTGATTTATGGTTCGGCCAAGCAAGGCTGGATGTCATACGACCACCGTGAACCCAATACAGATATCCTTCCGCTGCTCGACAGCATCATCAAAAATGTGCCGCCGCCATCCAAAGCCAAAGGCACGCCGCAGCTTTTGATTACCTCTCTTGATTACTCATCGTACGTTGGCCGGATAGCCATAGGTAAACTTCGCAGAGGCACGCTCAAAGAAGGGATGATGGTAACGCTGGCAAAGCGGGATGGCAAAACATTCCATAAAGTGAAGATCAAGGAATTGCATCTTTTTAAGGGATTAGGCCGCGAAAAGGTGAAGGAAGTGGAAAGTGGCGATATATGCGCTTTAGTGGGTGTGGAAGGTTTTGAAATCGGGGATACGATTTGCGATTTGGAAAACCCGGAGCCGCTTACCCCGATCGCTATTGATGAGCCTACGATGAGCATGTTGTTTACCATAAACAACTCCCCCTTTTACGGAAAAGAAGGTAAGTATGTTACTTCGCGCCATGTTAAGGAGAGGCTGGAGCGTGAGCTGGAAAAAAACCTGGCGATGCGTCTTGAGGAGACCGATGATGCCGAAAAATTTATTGTGTATGGCAGAGGCGTGATGCATCTTTCGGTTTTTATTGA
The DNA here is from genome assembly GCA_051747665.1 of Bacteroidota bacterium. GTDB lineage: Bacteria > Bacteroidota > Bacteroidia > Bacteroidales > JAIPAH01 > JAIPAH01. The sequence goes on from JBNJGK010000192.1 coordinate 3,176, forward strand.
AAATATGCGGCGCGAGGGTTATGAAGTGCAGGTAGGTCAGCCACAGGTGCTTTATAAACAGATTGACGGCAAAAAGCATGAGCCTGTAGAAGAAATGCAGGTGGAGGTGCCCGAAAATTATTCCGGTAAGGTGGTTGAAATGATCAACAAGCGCAAAGGAGAAATGGTGAAAATGGAAAGCAAGGGAGACCGCATATTATTGTTGTTTCATGTTCCTGCCCGCGGCATTATCGGCTTGCGCACAAATATGCTTACGGCTACAGCAGGCGAGGCGGTTATGAACCACCGCTACCTGAAATACGAGCCTTACAAAGGCCCCATAGAAACCCGGCAAAATGGTTCGCTTATCGCCATGGAAGCAGGCAACGCGTTTGCCTATGCGCTGAATAAACTTCAGGACAGGGGCATGTTCTTTATTCCTCCCGGAACATCCGTTTATGCCGGACAAGTTATTGGTGAAAACAATCGCGCGGACGATCTTATGGTGAATGTGACCAAATCAAAAAAATTATCCAACGTAAGAGCATCCGGCTCTGATGATAAAGTTCGCCTTGCCCCGCCGAAACTTTTCTCGCTCGAGGAAGCCATAGAATACATCAAAAACGATGAATACGTGGAAGTAACGCCAAAATCCATCAGGATGCGTAAAATCTACCTGAATGAGCATGAGCGTAAAAAATATGAAAAATCCTCCTCAAATTAGTTCTGGGTT
>JBNJGK010000193.1:0-3834 GCA_051747665.1 Bacteroidota bacterium
TAGTTATCGGCACCTCCCCGGGGAGAGGGCTTTATTCTCTGTAAATGTATCCTTTGTGCATTCCTTGTCTCCCTGGTGGTTATATCTTAATTCCTTTTTACCACAAGGAGCACAAGGGTTATCACAAGGAACACAAAGAAATTTTTCCAGTGTCTTTTTTAGTGTCCTTTGTGCATTCCTCGTGTTCTTAGTGGTTGAATCTTTTATTAAGTCTTTTTCGCCCCACCCATGCCGATAGTTATCGGCCAGGGATGAGGGGGTTACGAGCGCAGGGCTTACAACTCTCAACCTCTAATAATTTCCCGAAAGTAACATACTATTTACAGCGAAACCTTATCTTTGATAGCTTTGATAATATTCATAATCAGACAAAAATTATGAACTACACGGTTAAAAGTTTTATAACCAGAAACCTGATTACAGCTTTGCTGGCATCTTTAGTTACAGGGTTTTTCAATTATTTGGTGATTGAAAGTTCCGAAAAATCATTTCTTGCAGGTGTTCTGATTGGTTTGCTGATCTATACCACCCTTACCATCTACAATCAGATTTATCATTACAAAGTTTTTCGTAATATTCCTGTTTATCTGGATGTTTTAATCAGCACAGCGATGATGATCCTTACTATTTTGTTTTGGGTCTCTGTTGTGCTGGCGGCATTTTATGCAAAATATGCCGGTGGTTTATGGAGCTACCTGGGGTTGCTTTATAATTCTCCGGGCATGGCTATGGGTTTATCTTATGGTATTGCTTTCAGTTTTGTTTTGAACTTTTTCTTTTCTGTTGAAGAAATCGTCGGATCAGGCAATATGGCGTCGTTGTTTTTCGGTACATACTCCAGACCGCGCGAAGAGGAACGTATTTTTATGTTTCTGGATTTGAAATCCTCTACAACACTGGCCGAGAAGCTGGGCAATAAAGCATTTTTGAATTTGCTAAACGACTTCTTTTTTACGGCATCGGAGGGCATATCAAAAACCAACGGCACTATTTATAAATATGTTGGCGATGAGGTTATTGTTACCTGGCCTTTAGAAAAAGGCATTCACAAGGCGCAAGCCTTGAAGTGCTTTTTTCTGATTGATGAAGGTATTAAGCATCGCCATTCTGAATTTGAGCGAAAATATGGGATTATCCCAGACTTTAAGGCGGGCATGCATTGCGGCACTGTCATTACCGGAGAGTTGGGATACAAGAAAAAAGAAATCACCTACATGGGAGATGTTTTAAACACCACTGCCCGCATAGAAGCAGAATGTAATCCATTACAGGAGCGGCTGCTGATTTCTGAGCATTTGAAATCGCTGCTTCCCAAAAATGAGCCATTCAGCTTTAAAGATAAAGGAGAAGCAATACTGAGAGGCAAACATGCAAAGCTGCGTCTTTTTTCAGTAAAATATAGCTAAACCTATTATAGATTCGTCATGAATTTTTATATCTTTATCCCAATAACCATATATCCATTGTCATGAAAATTGATAATCATATTCTTACTGACGTGCCTTTTGAGGAATCTCCCAACCGCAGCGGAAATATTCAGCCCGACACAATCGTAGTGCATTACACTGCCGGCGCAAACGCGGAGTCTTCCATTCGCACACTCTGCAATCCAGATGCAAGCGCTTCTGCCCATGTGGTCATTGGCCGCGACGGTAGCATCACGCAACTTGTGCCGTTCAATGTAAAAGCATGGCATGCAGGCAAAAGCAGCCATAACGGACGCACAGGACTCAATAATTATTCGATTGGTATAGAGCTGGACAATGCAGGCATCCTCGAGAAAACGGGCGATGCATACGTTTCCTGGTTCGGAAGAAAATATAATCCGGATGAAGTACTGGAAGCAAAACACCGCAATGAGGATTTTAAACGCTACTGGCATCTTTTTACGGAAGCGCAGATTACAGCAGCCACAGAGCTTTGTGAATCTCTCCTTAAGCAATATGACATAAGTTACATCTTAGGTCATGAAGAGATCTCTCCGGGAAGGAAACATGATCCCGGACCGGCTTTTCCGCTGGATAAACTCCGGGAGCGCCTTTTGGAAAAAGACCGCAGCAAAGATGAAGCGGATGACTCCGTTGTAACAGCTACGGTTGCTGTTGACGCGTTAAACTTCAGAGATGCTCCCGGAACAGAGGGAAACAAAATATCCAAACCGCTAAAGCGCGGAACAAAACTGAAAATCATAGAACGTCAAGGTTCGTGGTATAAAGTAATTGCAGAACAGGAAGGCTGGGTAATGGGAGGTTTCATCGATAAAAATGAGCAGTCATGAGCTGGAAAAGAATCATCATCATCTTTTTAATCGTTGCGGGAATTATCCTTTTGCTGGGATTTTTGTTTACTGAAGGCTATATCGATCCCAAATGGCAAACCCTGACGATTATTTTAGGTGCGCTGGCTATACCTTATCAATTCTTTAAAAGTAAATTCAGCGATTTCGGAAACAAATACAACGAAATAGAGACATTGGCCAACCGGGCTGAAGCGAGGAAATCGGCAGAGACAGAACATCGCGAAAGCACCGATCAAAAAATCAGAGAACAGGAATTGCGTCTGAAGCTGCTCGAAGAACGCCTGAAAAACCTGGATACTTCCATTGAAAATATTGAGCTCAAGCGTGAAAAGGTTACCCGCGAGGTAAAGCATATGGATGAGGAAGAGCTGAAAGACGCTTTTGAAAAACGCTTTAAAAGAGAAAAATGATGAAAATAGGATATGTCATTGCTTTTTTGATGACGATTTCGGTAGCCGGTTTTTCACAGTCGGAATACATTTTACCCGGCGAGACAAAACAGGTTAGCGCACAGTCTGATACACTCTATATCATTACCATCGGACAGATGAGGCAGGCTGTGGCTGCTGATAAAGAAAAGGAATTGCTGAATGAAGAGCTTGAATTGCTATACCGGAAAATTACCACGTTAGAGCAGAAAACCGCTGCGCTTGATTCGTTATGCCAAACGCATCAGGAAGATGCTTTGTTTTACAAAGACTCCTGGAAAGGGGCCGAGGAAGATCTGGAAAAGGCTTTGCAGGAAGCCCGCAAGCAACGACGGCAGAAATTCCTGTACGGAGCAGGTGGTGTATTGGTCGGACTGCTTTTTAGTATTTTTTAATCGTAAAAACCAAAAATCATGATATTACTTAATTCCAACTCAGACTCACTGCAGGTAAGCGATCCGGAATTTTTGATGATGTATATTCCAGTGCTTGTGTGGGTGGCGCTGCTGGTAGCCTTTTTTATTTTTATGCTTCGCCGTTACACCTTTAGAAACTGGAAAGGCCAAACCAATCCTTACAAGAGTGAAACGCTGGGTATGCCGCGGGGCGTCATCCGTGCAACGCTGAGTATTTCCCTGCTTTTCTTTGTATTGCTCTTCGAAGCCTTTTCGCTGGCATTTGATTCACTGGAAGCCCGGACAGAAAGTTTCTTTACCGCTTTTGAGCTGATGATTGCGTTTTATTTTGGGGGTAAAGTGATGCATCACCTCTCCTCTACTGATAAAACCAAAAACCGCGATGTTGCCAATGCCGTAAAAGAAAACCGGAATCAAATTAAAAAACCGGATGAAGACAAGGCTGTTGGGTAGTTTGTGGGGATTGATCCCCTCTTTTCTGTTTCCCTTCTCCCTGGGGAGAAGGGCCAGGGATGAGGGGGTTACACACAAAAGAAACACTACAGACTTACTCTTCCTTTATAAACTCCTTAATCCTCTCCAAAACTCCTTCCACATTTTCCATCACCTCCTTATTTTTAAACCTCAGCACATGAAGATCAAACCTCTCTATTTCGGCTTGCCGGTTTTCATCACGCTCTTTGACTGCTTT
>JBNJGK010000194.1:0-2149 GCA_051747665.1 Bacteroidota bacterium
ACTCTGCTAATGCCATACAGAAAAAGTTGCTGGAACGTTCGGACATTTTAAAAGCAGAAACAAAACAGATGTGGAATGAAATAATCGAAATTATTGAAAGGAAATAAGATAGCGGAATATGAATATACTGCATATTACATCCCTGTTGCCGGCAGAACTGCAAAACAAGCAGGACGAAAATGATATCCTGTTGAGGATTGCACAAAGATACGCGAAAGCATATCCGGAGGACAGGCAGCAGTTTATTATGGTGATACCATACGCAAACCGTTTATTGGCCGGTGTGAAAAAAAAGTGGTCTGATTATTACCAGTTGCGAAAAAAAGGAGAGTATCAACTTGATGATTTTCAGGTGCAGGTTATTGCGATGCCTTATTTTATGAAGGATGACGGCATTAAGCGGCAACTGACGGAAATTGGTCTGAAAAATAATATCTATAAAATCCAAAAAATTCTGGACGATTTTCAGCCTGACATAGTTCATGCGCATAACCTGAAAGGAAATGTGGAACTGGCTCAACTGCTGAAGGAAAAATACAATATTCCCTTTGTTGCAAGCATGCGGAATGATTCAGAAGATGTTGTTAATCGAATAGTGAACCAAAAGCTACAGCCTTCTTCTCTGATTTCGGTTAATCAGTTTACCGTGAGTAAATATCCAAAACTAAAAAATATTCCCGTAGAAATTATACCGCATCCTGTTGATAAACAGTATTTTGTTGATAGTATCAGGAAAACAGATAAACATAATCTTCGCTTTGTGAGTGTGGGCCACTTATTGCCTCGGAAGAATTTTGATAAGGTATTTATGGCTTTGGCTGGTACAACTTTCGATTTTGTTTGGGATATCTATGGTGACGGGCCTGAACGAGGCAATCTGCAAAAACTGATTATAGAAAAAGCAATGCAGGATAAGATAACCCTTCATGGACGAATTCCTTTTGACAGCGTTATGCGAAAGTTGCCCAATTACGATCTTTTTCTGATGCCCAGTTTTCCTGAAACTCTCGGGCGTGCTTATTTTGAGGCTATGGCTTGCGGTGTTCCTGTTCTTGCTGCCAGAAATACCGGCATTGACGGAATTGTCAAAAATGAGAAAGAAGGATTTTTGGTTGATCATAATAGCCATGAAGAAATACGAGCCTGCATTAATAAATTTGTCGGCTATGATGAAAACCGGCAATACCAGATGAAACTAAACAGCTATGATCTTGCCCGTCAATATACGTGGAAAGAGACCATTGAGAAATATAAATCGGTTTACCGGCAGGCAGTTAATGAAACAAAGCAGTAAAATATTTTTTTGACAAATGAGTAAAATTCTGCATATTAACAGTGAATACAGCAACCGTCCGCTTTACCGGAATTTGGTGAAATATCTGGATGAAAAAGGGTTTGAGCAGCATATCTATGTGCCTGTACGACGCGCTTCGGATATCGGTAAAAATCAAACAGAAGGAACAATTAGGACTACATTTACCTACTCTTTTATTCTTAATCCTGCATTACGCCTTCTTTATTATCGTAAAACCCAAAAGATCTACCGTGATATTTGCAGAGCTGTTGATGTTCAAAGCTATGAACTGATTCATGCGCATACATTATTTACCAACGGTGGCCCGGCCTACCGTTTGAAAAAAAGGTTTGGAACTCCATACATCCTGGCAATACGAAATACTGACTTGACAATTTTTTACAAATATTTTCCTCACATCAGGGGCTTTGGTATGAAAGTGCTGAAAAATGCATCGGCGATTATTCTGATATCACCGTCATGGAAGGAAAAATTAAAAGGAATTATTCCTGAAGAAGACTGGCCCGGAATTGAGCAGAAATGCCGGATTATTCCCAATGCTGTGGATGAATACTGGTTGAAAAATCGTCCTGAACGTATTTTTAAAGCTGAAGCTGATCACATGGAAATATTGTACGCCGGCAGATTTATAAAGAAAAAAGGATTGCAATATTTGATGAAAGCGCTGGATATGTTAAATGAGGATAAAGCAAAGTACCGTCTGACATTAATTGGGGGCGGAGGGAATTATGATAAAGAAATTCGTTCCATGGCTGCTGAAAGAGACTTTGTAAGTATTAAAGAACAAATGCCTAAAGAAAAACTGATTGAGGAATACCGGAGAGCAGATGTTTT
>JBNJGK010000194.1:2249-3752 GCA_051747665.1 Bacteroidota bacterium
AGAAATTCGTTCCATGGCTGCTGAAAGAGACTTTGTAAGTATTAAAGAACAAATGCCTAAAGAAAAACTGATTGAGGAATACCGGAGAGCAGATGTTTTTGCTATGCCTTCGCATTCGGAGACTTTCGGGCTTGTTTATATCGAAGCCATGAGCCAGGGATTGCCTGTATTGTATGCCAAAAATGAAGGTATTGATAAGCTGTTTGAAGATTTTACTGTGGGTACGGCTGCTGAACATGATAGTCCGGAAGATATAGCAGCTAAACTTCTTCTTATTGAACAAAACAAAGAACGATTAGCAAAGAATGCATTGGAACAATCGATAAAATTCAATTGGGAAACGGTGTCAGAAAAATATGCTGACGTATATTTGCCGGTGATAGAAAATCAAAAGGATGCCTGATTATATAGAGCATAAAAACATATTCTGGAAGAAATATCAGGGAGCTTTAATTCCTGAAAATCCGCCGCATGTGGATATAAATCTTTCCAAAAAAGAGCAACAGGAGCTACTAAAGCAAAGTGGCGCCTGGTTTTTGCGTTGGCCTTCCGATTGGGATACAGAAAAATCTACTTCCTGGTGGTATGTGATTAAAGATGACTTTCAGGGGATGGAGGAACTCAGCAAAAACACCCGCTCAAAAGTGCGAAGGGCCCTGAAAAGACAAAAAGTGGATTTGGCTTCAGCTAAAGAGATTGCAGAAGAAGGCTATGAGGTTTATCAGCAGGCATTCCGGAATTACGATACATTTCTCAAACCAATGTCCCGAAAGGAATTTTCAGATTATGTGTTGTCGCTTAACCCTGACTACTGGGAGTTCTTTGCTTGCCGAAATGAGGAGGATGGCGCAATGACAGCTTATTCTCAAAATATGGTTATGGACAATACGGCAGAGTACAAAATCATTAAGCTGCATCCGGATTATCTTAAAGATTATCCGTCTTATGCTTTGATTTATACCATGAATGAAGAATATCTGCAAAAGCGAGATATGAAATACGTTAATGACGGAGCACGTAGCATATCGCACCAAACGAATATTCAGCAGTTTTTAATGGATAAATTTAAGTTTCGCAAAGCTTTTACCAGCTTAAATCTGACATACAGAAAGCCTTTGAAGCTTGTTGTGAGTTTTTTAATGCCCTTTCGTTCCCTGACCGGAAAAATAAAGGCTCGGCCTTTTCAACGATTAAGTATATTGCTGACCCAGGAAGCGCTGTATCGTCAAAATCAAAAATCAAAACAATAATGGATACCGGAAGACACTCTACTGTAGCAAAATTAGGCAGGGGATTGCAAAATGTCCTTCCGGCGGTTTCGTTTTTGGATGCTATCCTGGGAATTCCCGTGCTGCTGCGTCCAAAATCGGAGTTTCCTGTTGTTTTTTTACTGGCTCCTCCACGTTCCGGCTCTACATTGACTTACCAGCTTTTAACCACAGCTTTTCAAAACCACCATCTGACAAATGCCGGCAATCTGTTGTACACGATGCCTGCTTTTGG
>JBNJGK010000195.1:0-2284 GCA_051747665.1 Bacteroidota bacterium
CAAACTCTATCAGGCTACTTCATCGTATCCGCTTTTTATGACTGTGGATAACATCTTAAAGCGAATATTTGCTTTTATGGTATTATGGGTATGAGCGGGAATAATTATGGCTTGCCCTGTTTCGAGTTGTGTAGAGGTGCCATCGATTATCACTTCTGCCTTCCCATCGATTATATGGATGAAGTTGTCGAAGCGCGATAACCTTTCGGTGAGCGCTTCACCGGAATCAAATGAAATGGCGCTGATTTTACCGGTTGGTTTCTTAATGATCGTTCTGATGACTATTGAGTTTGCATCATATTTGATGAATTCAGCAAGAATAGACATTTCCCCTTTTTCTAATGCAGTATTTTTCATTCTTCTGGATTTAATATATTATTTGAATCTTTTGCTTTTTCGACTTATTCTTTAAAGTCGATGATATTTTTTTGGTTGATAGATCAGCATGCCTAATTGCTGTTTTTTTTCAGTCAATTGCCCCATAAAAATAACGCATTAATCTGCCATAGCAGTTATATATTTTGGCGTTAGATTTACATAATTCACATATTTTGGTGTCAGAGTAAAAGCAAAAAAAGCAGAGGATGCTCAGGGCAGCTTCTGCTTTTATTCGTTTTGGTTTATTGCGGTTTAGAATATATAACGGACCGACAATGCTCCGCCATCGGCCCAAAATCCGCTATGCCCCACTAAGTTAAATGCAGGTTTCCAGTCTACACTTAAATTAAAGGGTATTTCTGTGAAATTGTATTCCAGTCCTAAAATGCCATCTATACCTACCACAGTATAAGATTCTCCGGAGTCTCCCCAATCGCCACCTGTATTGTCGCCATCCCAGAAGCCAACGTGGCCTCCGAAACCATAGTAAAAGTTCAGCCTTTCGGTGTTGAAAGCTCGCTGGTGAATTTCGTAAAGCCCTGTCAATTGAAATCCTTTCCATCGAGTGGAAAGAATTCCTTCCAGAGCGGTATTGGAGCTGATAAAATGCTTAACGGTTAACCCATTGGCAAACCCTCCCCGTAATCCGATACCTGTATTGTAATCCTGAGCATTGCTGAATGAGAATGCAAAGAAAGTTAACAGAATGGTAAATGCAATTTTTTTCATAGTATCAATTTTTTATGACCCTACTCGTTTGGCTTTTCGGTTCCGCCTATACAAATTAATTCCCTGTTGTTCAGAGATGATTGTTTTTCCTGTTCGTTTTACAATAATAATCCGTTAACTCTGAAAAGTTGTTACATAAATTTTTAAAAAAATTACATTTTTCACAGGTATGGAACCTGAAATGCCTTTGGCTCGTTTTTATTTTCAGAATTTTTGAAGCGGAATAAGGTATGAAGGAAATATTAGCAGAGGCGATTACAGGTTCTCAAGATTTTCATTTCGCTTTTGCTTCAGATTCTTGTAAAAAGTGGGTGTAAGTCCTGTAATTTTCTTGAATTGATTTGACAGGTGTGCTACGCTGCTGTATTGCAGCCTGTATGATATTTCAGTAAGGTTATATTCTTCGTATAGCAGCAACTCTTTCGCTTTTTCAATTCTGTGTAAAATGATGTATTGCTGCAAGGTGATACCTTTTACTTCTGAAAAAAGATTCGACAGGTAAGTATAATCGTATCCGAGCTTTTGGCTGATGTGATCGGAGTAATTTATTTTTGGCAATTCCTCTTCATAATGGATCATTTCTATAACCACATTTTTTATTTTCTCAACAAGGATGCTTTTTTTGTCATCAAGTAACTCCAGTCCCGATTTGTGCAGGTTTTTTTTGAGTTCTTCGCGCTGATGCGCCGTAATATCTTGGAATAGCTCAACCACTCCCAGGTCAACCACTACATACTCAATACCCAGTTTTTTCAACTCCTCCTTTACCATCAGCTTACACCTAAGACTAACCATGTATTTTATGTATAGTTTCATCTTAACAGTTGGTATTACCAGCATTTATAAGTCAGATTTATGATGTCCGCCATAAAAAAATTATCATTTACAATATTAAAAATAAAGCAAGACTTTTGTTTTTTAGAGTTTATAAAGATAATAATTAATACCGTATTAATCAAAAAACAACGGCAAAGAAGAAAAAAAAGCCCTGAGCAATACATATCCCCTTCCCGGATATGCCTGTAATCAAGACTTGTACGCCCAATTTTTATAAAACATTTAAAACAAGCGGTTTACCATTGCGAAAAGATGATGATTTTAGATTGCTATTTACATCATTGCCCTTTGCCCTCCGCTCTCTTCCAAATTGCCAACTGCCTTTTGCCCATTGCCAACT
>JBNJGK010000195.1:2384-3747 GCA_051747665.1 Bacteroidota bacterium
ATTGCCAACTTCTTCCTCATTGTCCTCAGCTCTCCGCTACTCAAATAACCCAGGAACGGCATACCAGAAATAAACAAACGATGGCAAAACACTGTTATATTTAAATAAATCTTATTTGAAACGATAGAAATACCATTGAATCATAATTGAAAAAATTCGTTTATATAATCTTCCTTCTTTTTTTTGTGCTGAGCTTTCGGGGATACGGGCAGGATAAACCCATCGTAAAAAAGATTGTGTTCCGGGGCAATGAGCCTGTTCCCGATGAGGCATTATTGCAACAGATGAATACCGGCGAAGAATCGCTTCTGGATAAAGTAAAATTCTGGAAAAATGAGCCGGTGTTGTCAACATTTATGCTGGAAGACGATATTGAGCGCTTGCATTCCTTTTACCAGAGAAATGGTTTTCTGGAGCCTGTAGTTTCGTATAATATTATCAAAAACAATAATAAAGCAACGATTCATATAGATATAGAAACCGGTGAATCTGTTGTTATCCGTGAGGTAACTTATTCTGAGGTGACCCGTGAAGAAACCAAAGCCATCCTGTCTGAAGCCGTCGAAAAGCAGCCTTTTAAAAAGGGAGACCGCTTTGTGGACAGCAAAATACTGGAATATGAAGCGGAGCTGCGCAATAAATTCCATGATAACGGGTATCCCTTTATTGAAGTAGAGCGCCGGCTTGATGTTGATACGACGGCGAAAAAAGTGGATATTCATTATGATATCCGTCCGCAAACAAAAGCCTATTTTGGTGAAACTACCATTAAGGGGGATTCAATGGTTGAAGAGCCCTTTATACGGGAGCAACTGAAGTTTAGTCCCGGAGATGTTTTTTCACAGGAAAAAATCGATCAAACCCAGCAAAAGCTATTCAATACCGATATCTTCAGTTACGTAATCCTCCGCCCTCAAAAGGAGGTGCAGCAAGAAAACATTCCGATTTCCGTTGAACTGGAAGAGCTCCCTCCTTGGTCATTTAAAGCTGGCTTGGGTTACGGAACAGAAGACCGGTTGCGCCTTTCGGCGCGGGTAACCAAACTGCATTTTTTAGGCGGAGCAAGGAAGTTTATTTTCACCGCCAAGCGCTCGTATTTTTACCCGGTCAGTCTGGAAGCAAAGTTTATACAGGCAAATTTGCTGAGAGACAACCTGAGTTTAATCCTTAATCCTTTTTATATCAGCGAAAACGAAACAAGTTACAGCGTTGAACGGCTGGGTAGCGGGCTAACACTTCAGCAGATTATTTCCCGCAGCACCACCGGATATGTCAGGTATTCACTGGAACGGAACTTTCTGGACGACAAGACTCAAATTGATTCTATTTCAGGAGATATCCGTAATGATATTCGCGATAAATC
>JBNJGK010000196.1:0-3646 GCA_051747665.1 Bacteroidota bacterium
TTTGGATTCTGTGCAGGCAGCCGTGCTGGATGTGAAGCTGAAATATTTAGACGATTATATCGTTTCGCGGCAAACCGCAGCCAATTTCTATGATAACAAATTCATGAATGTAGATGAATTAAAAATTCCGGCGCGTCATGAGCGTTCATCGCATGTTTTTCATCAGTACACCTTAATAACTGAAAACATAGTCCGCGACGAATTGCGATCACTACTGGATGAAGAAGACATTTCTTCGGCAGTTTATTATCCGGTTCCGATCCACCTCCAGGATGCTTACCAGCACTTAGGATATAAAAAAGGCGATTTGCCGGTAACCGAACAGCTTTCTGAAACGGTCATTTCGCTGCCTATCCATACCGAAATGGACCTCGCGCTGCTTCAGTATATTACAGAGCGCGTGATAGAAAATGTTAAAAAATTGAATGTATAAGTTCGTATGTTTCTAAGTTTATAGGTTAATGTCGTGTATAACTCTATAATTTAATTCTAACAATACGGTTTTGATAACATTCTGATAAACGACATATTACATCATTTAGTAAAAAAATTGATAATTTTCAGACCAAACTCAAGAATAAAACTATAACCAACTTTATATGAAAGACAACAAAGACTATTTTGCACATGAAACCGCAGTTATTGATGAAGGCTGCGAAATAGGAGCCGGAACAAAAATCTGGCATTTTACTCACATTATGCCTAACAGCAAACTGGGTAAGAAGTGTAACCTCGGACAAAACGTGGTAGTATCGCCAGACGTAGTGTTGGGCGACAACGTAAAGGTTCAAAATAACGTCTCCATCTATACCGGGGTTATTTGCGAGGATGATGTATTTCTGGGCCCTTCGATGGTATTTACCAATGTAAGCAATCCGCGCTCTGCTGTGAATCGTCGCGGTGATTATGAAAAAACACTGGTGAAAAAGGGAGCCAGCATCGGAGCTAATGCTACGATTGTTTGCGGACATGACATCGGCCAATTTGCTTTTATTGGTGCCGGCGCCGTAGTAACAAAAGAGGTTAAGCCTTATGCACTTGTGGTCGGCAATCCGGCACGGCAACTGGGCTGGATGAGCGAATACGGCCACAGGCTTCATTTTGATGATGAGGGTTTTGCTACCTGTCCGGAGAGTGAAGAAAAATACCAACTTAAAGATGAGCAGGTAAAAAAAATAAGCTAAAGCTGTTGTTACCGAAAAACACAATTCTCAGTTTCCGGTATATAAAAACCGCTTAAGTTTTTTATACCTTTACTTTTTTAAAATCAAAGCAAAAAAACCTGAATTATGAAAATACTAGTAACCGGCGGCACTGGATACATTGGTTCTCACACAGTAGTAGAACTGCAAAACCAGGGATTTAAAGTAATTATTGCTGATAATCTTTCCAACTCATACCGAAACGTAGTAGATAAAATTGAAAGCATCAGCGGCCAGCGTCCCGAGTTTGAAAAGTTAGACTTTAGTGAGCCTCAAAAAACCAACAATTTTTTTGATAAAAACAGAGATATTACAGGCATTATCCATTTTGCCGCCTTTAAAGCGGTTGGCGAGTCTGTAGCAAACCCGTTGATGTATTACCACAACAATTTGGTTTCTTTGATGAATATCCTGCACAACATGTCCGTGCACGGCATCCGGAATATCGTTTTTTCTTCCTCATGCACTGTTTACGGACAGCCGGAAAAGCTTCCGGTAGCTGAGGATGCACCCATTCAAAAAGCCTGGTCGCCTTATGGAAACACCAAGCAAATTTCTGAAGAAATCATCCAGGACACTATCAAAGCCGATGATCGCCTCAAAGGCATTGCACTGCGCTATTTCAACCCGATAGGCGCACACGAGTCAGCCAAAATCGGGGAATTGCCATTGGGGGTGCCGAACAACCTGGTGCCTTTTATTACGCAAACAGCTATTGGCATCCGCGACCAACTGAAAGTTTTTGGCGATGATTACAACACACCTGACGGCACAGCCATTCGCGATTACATTCATGTGGTTGATTTGGCTAAAGCTCATGTTATTGCTATTGACCGGATGATATCCGAAAAAGGCAAAAAACCTTTCGAGATTTTTAACCTGGGTACAGGTAACGGGTACTCTGTAATGGAAGTGATCAAATCATTTGAGAAAGTAAGCGGAGAAAAACTAAACTATAAAATTGTAGACCGCCGGCCTGGTGATGTAGAGCAGGTTTGGGCCGACACAGCGTTTGCTAACAAGGAGCTGGGATGGAAAGCCGAAAAAGGGCTTGATGAAATGATGGCCTCAGCCTGGAAGTGGGAAAAGGTGCTGGCAGAGAAGGAAGAAAGTTTGTAAGTTACTAAGTTTTTACGTTTCTAAGTTATAATGTGTTTAAGTGCGTAGGTGCTTATGTGTTTAAGTTGGCGGTTGGCAATGGGGCAGTTGGCAATAACATTTCAAATCAACGAATTAACGAATCACGAGTCAACAAATTAACAAATTAACAAATCAACAATTAAACGAATCGATCATGAAAAAGAAAATACTAGTCACAGGCGGTGCCGGTTTTATCGGATCGCATGTTATTCGCCATTTTGTTAACAAATACCCCGATTATCATATTGTAAACCTGGATAAGCTGACTTATGCAGGGAACCTTGAGAACCTCAAGGACATAGAGAATAAAGAAAACTATTCTTTTGTAAAAGGGGATATTAATGATGATGCGTTTATCCTTAAGCTTTTCAAGAAAGAGAAATTCGATGGCGTTATCCACCTGGCTGCTGAATCGCATGTTGACCGGTCTATTGCGAATCCTACGGAGTTTGTGGTTACCAATGTTCTTGGGACGGTAAATCTGCTGAATGCCGCCAAGCACATTTGGCAGGATAACAGCGAAGGGAAAATGTTTTATCATGTTTCCACGGATGAAGTCTATGGCTCTTTGGGAAATACCGGCTATTTTACAGAAGAAACCTGCTATGATCCGCACAGCCCCTATTCAGCATCCAAAGCCAGCTCCGATCATTTTGTCCGCGCATACAGCGATACATTTAACCTTCCGGTTATTATCAGCAATTGCTCCAATAATTACGGTTCTTATCAGTTTCCGGAAAAACTGCTTCCCCTGTTCATCAACAACATCCGCAACAAAAAACCGCTGCCGGTTTACGGCAAAGGCGAGAATGTGCGCGACTGGCTATGGGTTGTAGACCATGCCCGTGCCATAGATGTGATTTATCATCAGGGCAACCGCGGAGAAACTTACAACATCGGCGGTCACAACGAATGGAAAAACATTGACCTCATTCGCTTGCTTTGCAAAGTCATGGACAAAAAATTAGGCCGCAAGCCCGGTGAATCTGAGGAGTTAATCACTTTTGTAAAAGACCGTGCAGGACACGACCTGCGCTATGCAATTGATTCTACGAAACTCAGTAAGGAATTGGGATGGGAACCTTCCGTTCAGTTTGAAGAAGGCCTTGAGATTACAGTAGATTGGTACCTCAAAAACGGCGAATGGCTTGACCATGTTACATCCGGAGCTTACCAGGAGTATTATGAAGAGCAGTATGTGAAAAGGTAATTAAGGGTTTAGGCTGTAATGTGTTGAGTGTGTAATGTGTTTAAGTGCGTGGGTGCTTATGTGTTTAGGTGGATAAGTTGGCAGTTGGCAATGG
>JBNJGK010000197.1:0-3485 GCA_051747665.1 Bacteroidota bacterium
TATTTCGTGGTTTTTCCGTTAATTTGAACACAAAAAATGAAAAATATCCTTGTGTTTTTACTGTTCTTCTCAATTTCACATTCCTATTCCCAGGATTTTAAAACCCATTATGAAAAGTCGGGATACAAAGAAACGGCTACTTATGAACAGACTATGAACTATTGCAGACATCTTGCCGATGAGTATTCTGAAATTACCATGAGCTCCATAGGCAATAGCAGCCGGGGATATGATATTCCAACCATAATTGTAGATAAAGCGGGTTATTCACATCCCGATTCCATAAAACAATCCGGAAGAACAGTAGTAATGGTACAGAGTGGCATTCATCCCGGAGAATCAGAAGGAAAAGATGCAATGATGACGCTTCTGCGCGATGTTTTTGCAGATGGTAAAAACCCCGGTATTTTCAATAACGTTTCTGTCATTTGGCTGCCCATGTTTAATGCTGACGGAGAAAACCGTTTTGGACCTTACAACCGCATCAACCAAAATGGTCCTGAAAAAATGGGGTGGCGCACCAATGCCATGAACCTGAATCTGAACCGCGATTACCTGAAAGCAGATACGCCTGAAATGATGCACTGGCTTAATACATGGAATGAATGGTTGCCCGACTTTTTTATGGATTGCCATACCACCAACGGAGCTGACTATCAGTATGAGCTGACGTATGCTATGGAAATTTACGGACAGATGGATGAAAAGCTTACGGAATGGCAAAACGAAAATTATATAGAAAAAGTAATGCCACAGATGCATGAGGCTGGATTTCCGGTTTTTCAGTATGTAAGTTTCAGAAGGTGGCACGACCCGCGCAGCGGCCTGAAAACAACCGTTTCGCCACCCCGCATTTCACAGGGCTACACAGCCTTGCAGAACCGGCCGGGAATTTTAATTGAAACGCATATGCTGAAGCCCTACAAAAACAGAGTGGAATCTACATATAAAATGATTGAACTCTCATTGAAGCACCTTAATAAAAACGGCAACCTCCTCCGGCAACTTGTCCGGGAAGCAGACAAAAACGCAGCTTCTGAAAGCTTTAGGGAAGATCCATATGTTACAAACTACGAATTATCAGCAAATGACAGCATTATGGTTGATTTTCATGGTGTGAATTATCATGTGGAAAAAAGCGAATTAACCGGCGGAAACTGGTTTCGTTATCACAAACAGGAAGATACTACCTTCTCTTTACCGTGGTTTAATACAAACCTTCCCGCCACTCAAGTACAACTCCCTGAAGCGTATCTCATTCCACCGGAATTTGAAGGCATTCTCAAAAGACTTTCAGCACACGGAGTAGAGTTCACGAGGATTTCAAAGGATATTTCACTTCCTACAGAGCATTATCATTTTACGGATTACAACTGGCGATCAACTCCTTATGAGAGCAGAATGACCATGCCTAAACGCGAGTACCGCACTATAACAGCAAAGCACTTTTACCCCGAAGGAACAGCAGTGGTTCCTCTGAATCAGCGTACCTCGCGGGTCATTGCACATATTCTTGAACCCTCCGCTCCAGACTCTTATGTTTTCTGGGGTTTTTTTAATGCTTTTTTTGAGCAAAAAGAATATGCCGAAACCTATGTCATGGAAAAAGAAGCACGCAAGATGCTGAAAGAAAATCCCGGTTTACGCCAGGAATTCGAATCGTGGAAAGCCAAAAACCCTGAAGCGGCAAAGAACCAATGGGCTCAACTTAACTGGTTTTACAAGCAGTCGCCTTATTGGGACAAAAAGAAAGATGTTTACCCGGTGGGACGGTTAATGGATTTGGAGCAGCTTGGAAAGTTTGAAACAAATAAATAGAGACAATTTGAAACTTTAGTCGCTAAACGTTTAACAAATGGATTTATCCTTAACCAAATCTACAGATGGGTTAAAAATGCAAAAGCAACCATTTGCTTATTGGCCTGAAGGCTTTTTTGGAATAATCATTCATTGCTTTTTCTTTTAGCTGATTTAAGTAGTTGGTTTGATATTCTGAAATTTGTTTTCACAATTTGTTCTAGTAGAGAAGTAACAGACTTTATTAGACCTTTATCCTTTGAGGCAATTAAAATGCCAATTGTGCCTGTATAGTTTAATTTTAAAGCTTTTGCTTGCTTCCTTGCTTTTGATTCATCTATAATTAATAATGAGTTCGACTTTTCTATAGCTAAAGCCATAGCACTTGCTTCACCTGAATCCAAATGTGTTTCCAGTATTTTCTGATAATGCAGGTTTTCAGGGTTTTCTATAACAATAAATTCTGGTAAAGGCTCTCCAAATTCTTTAGCAATATTCGATGTAATAGTGACTTTCCCAAATAATTGCTCTAATAATGGCAAATACCCAATCTTATGGAAAAGTATCAAACAGCTTGTATCAGATATTATAGTTTTTGACATTTTGTATATCACTATCTAAATCGGAAGCCGGATGTGAGATTAAATTAACGTCATAATCCGAAAGCAGTTCCATAAAAGTACTTTTCGAAAGCCCAACCAGTTCTGCTGCTTGTCCGATCGTTAGTTTACCCTGCTCATATAACCTGGAGGCAAGTAGCATTTTTGCTTCCTGATCATCCAGATCCAGGTTATCTGGTATGTTCAATTGTATAGTTCGCATATAAATTGTCTGTATTACACAAAGATACAAATTAATTTTTCAATAGCAAAGTTATGTAATGTTGTTTATACCTGAAAAACTGCTTCATTAAAAATAAGTAGATATCGTCATTAAAAGCACCATAAAATCATTTCAACCTTCGCCGTGAAATACATATTCAACTAATAATCTGCTGCTTTGAGGTGTTTTTCCCTGAATTTCTCAACAACCTCTTTCACTTCCTTACTGGTTTGCGTTTCCATAAATGAAGCCCGCAATTTTGAAGCCCCCGGAAATCCCTGCACATAGATTTTGTAAAACCTTCGCAATACAGCAAAGTTTCGATTCTCCTTCCAGTATTCATCAAAAAGTTGAGTGTGCAAGAGCAAGGTTTCCAGCTTTTCACCCAAAACGGGCTCATAACCGGGATTAAAAACCCACGGATTGGCAAAAACGCCACGACCAATCATTACTCCGTCAATTCTATATTGTTCGGTTTTCTCGTGAGCTTCCGCAATGGATTTTACATCTCCATTTCCAAAAATTAATGTGTTTGGAGCAATTTCATCTCTTATCTTACTTGCTTTTCCTACTTCCTCCCAATCAGCCGGTACTTCAGACATGTCTTTTTGGGTGCGTCCATGCAATGTGATGGCTGCGGGTTTGGTTTCGAGCAAATCACTAACCCATGATTCTGTATCGTGCTTTTTGATGCCGGTTCGGGTTTTTACCGAAACGGGTAGCTCAGTACCTTCCATAGTTGCCAGCACAATTTCTTTAGCCAGCTCAGGGGTATTAATCAGCGCAGAGCAGCCGCCGTTTTTCACGATTTTTTTCACCGGACAGCCCATGTTGATGTCTATCCCGTCGAAGTTCATTTCTTCTGT
>JBNJGK010000198.1:0-1358 GCA_051747665.1 Bacteroidota bacterium
TTTTTTGCTTTTGCTTACTTCACCTAAAATTGTTAACGAACTGATTTCGTGAGAATTGATGGGTTATGCTTTTGTTCACTTATCAAAAAAGTGGAGCTGCCGGGAGTCGAACCCGGGTCCAGACAAGCAGCAGAATTGGTTTCTACATGCTTAGTCTTTCATTGATTGTCGGGAAACAGCCGGTGAAAGACCAACCTACTGTTTCCTTATCCCCTGAGGGGTCACAAAGCTATCGGGGAAATAGCCTTGTCAAGCCCGGCTTTTTATGATACTCCAAACGGGACGCGGCCAGGCGTGGCTTCCCGCGGAGCAGCTTGGAGCGTAGTCCTCTTGACTACGCTGCTAAAGCGTAATTGTTATTGTTGCCAGTTAAATCGGCGGTGTGCTTTGCTTTTACGGACTAAAACACAACGTCCGGCATGCTTGCAATTCCCCTTCCTTGCTGTCAAATCCAGTCAGCCCCAAATGTCAATGAACGTATCACGTTTCGTCCTGCAAAAATAATGCAAAAACAAACGCCTGACAATCTTTCATGAATTCTTCAACGATGTATTTCGCCATTTATCGAGTTTTTGGCGGCACTCATCGATTTTTGCTTTCGATATTACCCATGGCTATCTACTTTTACTCCCATAAACTTAAAAATCACATTACAATGAAAAATCAAAGTGACACAAAAAAACTGGCTTTAGGATTGGTTGTGCTAACAGCCGGCGTTCTTTTTCTGTTCAACCGTTTGGATTTTATCTCTCCTGAAATCGCAGACCATTTGTTCTCATGGCAGGTTTTACTTATCGCCATTTCAGTGGTGATGATAGCTGGCAACAAGAACAACCTGGCCGGCTGGGTCGTGATGGCCGTAGGTGGTTTTTTCCTGCTGACAGATATCTTTATTTTTCCGGCCACTTTCCGGGATGTCTTCTGGCCTCTGCTGATTATCGCTATCGGAATTGTAATATTAGTCAAAGGACGCAGCAACCGGCATCAGTCTATGATTCAGCATGGGCATACCGAAAGCTTTTCAGACGATAACAGTTTTGAAGATATAGCCGTATTTGGCGGAAACAAAAAATCCTATCAATTACCGGAATTCAGGATGGGCAAAGTGGTAGCTATTTTTGGTGGCTCGGATATTGACTTGCGCGAATCTACATTGTCAGAACACGGCGCTATTGTAGATATGTTTTGCTTGTTTGGGGGCTCAAACCTTATTATTCCGCGCGACTGGAAGGTGAAATCAGATATGATATCCATTTTTGGAGGAATGGATGAGCAAAGCCCCACGGGTCAGGTTGATGA
The DNA here is from genome assembly GCA_051747665.1 of Bacteroidota bacterium. Lineage (GTDB taxonomy): Bacteria > Bacteroidota > Bacteroidia > Bacteroidales > JAIPAH01 > JAIPAH01. The sequence continues at coordinate 1,300 of JBNJGK010000198.1, forward strand.
GCAAAAAGTGCTTTACGTGAAAGGAATGGCCATTTTCGGGGGTGGAGAAATAAAGCGGT
>JBNJGK010000198.1:1458-3409 GCA_051747665.1 Bacteroidota bacterium
AAACTCCGGGCCGTGTTATCTGCATACAAGCAGGCAGACGAATCAACCTGCTTCAATAAAAACGTTAAATGAATCAGGCAATTTTATAACTTTACAAAAAAAATACGGAGATCATAATACCAATCAATCAGTTACATGAAACACCCAGTTATTGCTTATCGCGGATGGCTGATCTATTACATCCTCATATGGACTGCTCTGGCAGTAGTCCATGTTTTGGTTGTTCGTAAGTTTACCGGCTTTGGCTGGGAAATGGCTCTGGCCGATGGGGTGTTCAGCCAGTTGATTATGGGTGTTTTAGGTTTAGGAGTGTGGTTTCTTGTAAGGTTTTCCTTTCCGGGAAAAAAGTTCTCCGTTAAAGATATTGCCAACTCTTTGCTGGCCGGAGTCGTGATAGTGTTTCTCTGGCTTTTGGTGTCGGGGCTTCTGCTGCATCTGACTTTTAACGGAAAACCCGAAGCCGGCAACCACATTCTTTCTACATGGCTGCTAAGGTTTATTACGGGATATTTTCTGTATGTGATCCTGGTATCCTTTTATCAGTTGTACAATTATAACCGCATACTGCGTGAGCAGATTGAAGCAGAATCTGAGTTGCGCGACAAGCTCAGGGAGAGTGAGCTGGCATATCTCCGGGCTCAAATCAATCCGCACTTTTTGTTTAATGCTTTGAATTCTGTTAGCTCGCTGATTGCTACCCGTCCGCAGCAGGCCCAGGAGGCCGTGGTGGAACTTTCGGGCTATTTACGTAAGATTTTACACATGAGTTCACAACGCTTTGTTGAGGTTAGCGAGGAAAAAGACCATATACAGCAAATGCTGCAAGTAGAAAAAATTCGCTTTGGTGAACGACTCCGCTATCAGTTGAATGCGGATAAAGATTGCATCCATAAAACACTACCTTCGCTTATCCTGCAACCGTTGTTTGAGAATGCATTGAAATACGGCTTACACGAAAGCACTTCGCCATGCCATCTGGAGTTGGATATCTCTTGTAATGATGGATATTTGATTATAACGATCAGCAACAGCTACGATCAGGATGCTGCGCTAATACATGGCACAGGACGGGGGTTGCAAAACGTACGGCAGCGGCTCGACATTTTATATCAGAAAAAATATAAGATGATGATTGATGATAAAGAAGAAAGGTTTACGGTTACCCTGAAATTGCCGGAAGAAAAACTCAATGAGGATCAACAGGAAAATCAATCGGTATGATTAAAGCCATTGTGATAGATGATGAACCGCTGGCGCGGGAACAAATTATTCATTATTTGAAAGATGATACCGAGATAACGGTCGTGGAGGAATGTGCTGACGGCTTAGCCGGCTATCACGCTATTTGCCGCCATAAACCCGACCTTGTGTTTTTGGATATCCAGATGCCCAAAGTAAATGGTTTTGAGATGCTGGAGCTGTTGGATGAACCCCCTGTAATTGTTTTTTCCACGGCTTATGATGAATATGCCCTGAAAGCATTTGAAGTGCATGCTGCAGATTATCTGCTAAAACCGTTTGCTTTTCCGCGTTTTCAGGAGGCGCTGGAGCAGGCTCGCCGCAGAATCGAATCCGGAAACGCACTGAAGCAAAAAAATGAAATGCATCAAACCTATCGCGAAAAGCAACCTTCCCTGAGCCGGATTGTCGTGAAAAAGAATGATAAGATTACCATTTTACCAGCTAATGAGGTTTATTTTCTGGAAGCGATGGGCGATTATGTGGCTTTGCATACCGAAAAAGAGCGGTACCTGAAAAACGGAACGATGAAATTTTTTGAGGAACAACTCGATCCTTCCCGGTTCATAAGGATTCATCGCTCTTATATTGTGAACATCGAATATATTAAACACCTGGAAGCGTATACAAAAGATACCTGGTTTGTTTGGCTGAGCAATTCACAAAAACTGTATGCCAGCAGAGCAGGTTATAAAAAGCTGCGCCAGGTTAC
>JBNJGK010000199.1:0-3393 GCA_051747665.1 Bacteroidota bacterium
TTATTGCTCTGGCTCCACCGGCCACCAAATGCTTTTATTTGATCAACTATATGCTTATTGTATGCAAAATCAACCCACACCACCCCGTTGCCGCGGTGCTGGCCATAGCTCAGTGTAATGCGTTGCTGTTTTTGTGATGGGTTCATTCTTCCATTATTAGCAGCCACTAATATAAAAAAATAATCCTCAAACTTTTAAAATTCAGTGAAAAAAATCCGAAAAAAATTCTGTTAGTCAAGAATATCAGGCTGTGCAGGAGGGTTGAAATTTTCTCAAAATATTGCCGCAAGCTACTCTTCCGGTGTGTTGTCAGTTCCGGCTGTATTACGGGTAAATTTCAAAACATGATGACAAAATAACCTCGCTTGTATGATAAGCCGGTTTGCCTGGAACAGACACTTTGGCTTAGCGCTTTACTTCAATCCCTTACTGAAATTAAAGCTTGTTGAGGGCTGCAATTGCTCAGAGTCGTGCAGGTGTTTGAGATAGGTATTGAATTTGTTCTGCGACGGGTTGATATGGCTAAAATCCAGCAGGTAATTATGAAAGCCGGCTTTGTTTAACGCGTCAACATCCTGAAAATTGGCCACCGGAATTTCAGGATTTACGATGGTGATGCCATCGCGCGTTGATTTATGGAAAACGTTGCCTTCGTCGTCTGTAAATACTTTCTGGTTATCATCGTCGAGTTTTACGGGCATGCGCGAGTAAAACAACTCAGGATGAAATACAATGGGCACAATGCCGTCGCGGTCAGATTGCTTCAGCAGGTTTCTTTTCTCGTTTTCGAGCGGATAAACATAATGCCGTATTCCTTTTTCCTTAAGCAGGGCGATAGCGGCATCGTTAAAGCTGTATACATTTTCATTCACTGAAACCGTGGCGTTTGCAGGTATCAGGTCTATTTGCGAGAGCTGGCTGATCATGAAATGGTTAAATCCTTCCATTTTGGTTTTATGGCAGAAATCCTTGTAATGAGCAATGTCTTTTTCCGCGATAAACTTAGGCAGCTCTATGATGAATTTCTTTTTGTTTCGCTGAACGAAGGGATTCCCGGTCATAAAGTCTTTCCATTGCCGTTTCGGAAAGCTCAGGATCACTTTATCCACTGAGCGGATGTAGATTTTCTTGATCCATTCCACCTGGTCGATGCGTGCAAAGATTTGCCGCTGGTTGTGTTCTTTTTTGTGCTGGATGTTGTTCAGGATGCTTTGGATTTGCTTTTCCGGTAATGCCTTTGGCACCGGCTTTCCTTTTTCCGCCAGCTTGTTTTTAAACTTTTCTTCCCTGAATTCGGCCAGGTATACCAAATCACCTCTTTTGGCCTCTGAGTCGGGTTTGTTTACTTTAATGAAATTCCGTTTGTTCCCTGAGAAATCCTTTAGCTTGACGGCTTCTTTTACTTCGCCTTCCGGGGAATGGATGCGGATGCGGTTTCCTTCCCTCATGGCAAAAGGAGCGTTAAAAGAGAATCCTTCGTAAGTAACGCGGGTGATTTTGCCCAGGAAGATGCCTGTAGCGGGGTTGTCTGAGATAGCATTCTGCAGGCTGTTGCCTGCAAAGTAGCTCGTTTTTTCGCGGCCGAGGTCTTTTGTTAAAATTTCTTTGGCTTCGGTGATCTTCTCAGGCTCATCAATAGCCATACGGTAGGCCTTAGCCACATTGAAGGTGTATTCTGCTGAGCGCATGCGGCCTTCAATTTTCAAAGCGCTGATGCCCATGTCCATCAACTGCGGAACATAGTCTATAAGCTGATGGTCTTTCATGCTGAATAAGAACTTTTTGTTTTCGCCGCTTTCAAAGAGGCGGCGGCAGGGTTGGGCGCACAAGCCTCTGTTGGCGCTGTTTCCTCCCAGGTAGCTGCTGAAAAGGCAGGCTCCGGAAAACGAATAGCACAGGGCGCCATGCGAAAACACTTCGAGCGGCAAAAGCGCTTGCTTACGAATGGTTTCCAGTTCACCAACGGTAAGCTCGCGGGCCATGATAACCCGTTCAAATCCCATTTTATCCGCAAAGTTAACCCCGGTGGAGTTGTGGGTTTGCATCTGGGTGCTGGCGTGAATTTTCAGCGTCGGGAACAGCTTTTTGATCAGGTAATATACGCCCCAGTCCTGAATAATGACCGCCGCAAGGTCTGTTTGTGAGAGGATGGATAACCATTCTACCAACTCCGGCAACTCCTCGTTTTTAATAACCGTGTTAAGGGTAAGGTATACTTTCCGGCCCTGGCTTTGGGTGATATGAATGATGGATTGCAATTGCTCCGGCGTGAAATTGGCGGCTCTACCGCGGGCATTAAACTTTCTCATGCCCAAATAAACGGCATCTGCACCGCCTTCCATGGCTGCATTAAAAGACTCGGCATTTCCTGCCGGGAGTAGTAATTCTGGTTTCATCTGTGAAAATTAATAATACGCTGCAAAAGTAGAGAATTTCTGCTGATATGCTTATCCGCCCGACTTTTTCGCCTGATAACCCTGTTTTTGCAACAATTCAACGATATTTTCCGCGTGGTTGCCCTGGATAATAATTTCATCGTCTTTTACCGAGCCTCCTACGCCACACGACTTTTTGAGGGTTTTGCCCAGGGCTTTTAAGTCTTCTTCTGTGCCCACAAAGCCGCTTACTATGGTGACTTCTTTTCCGCCACGGCCTTTCTTTTCGCGCTGCACCTTTAGCTTTTGCTCTCCGGGTGGAAGGGTTTCAGGCTCTTCATATTCATCTTCATAATTAAAATCGGAGTTGGTGGAATATACTACGCGCTCATTAAAATCTTTTTTCTTCTTCGCCATATTATTTCGGTATTATGATTCGTATAGCTTCTTTTTCTGTTCGTATCTCTAAGTTTTTTACCGGCATCTTTTCAGCTTCCCCGTCGATGTTCACCAGCACACTCTTTTTCTTTTTCAGAAGTACTTCTTCGGCGCGATAAACGTCCACGTAGGGTGATTCGTCTATGCGCCTGAAATAGAGCAGGTGAGCCATGATGGGGGTTTGCAGTAAAGGAGGTTTCCTGATGATGCTGATGTCAAGCATCCCGTCGGTTATGGAGGCTTTAGGCGCAAACGAGGTGTTGTAGCCATACTGATTGGAGTTGGCAAAAGATACAACCAGCGCTTTCTCCTGTAAGGTTTTGCCGTTGAATTTCAAGCGGTATTTTTTGGGTTTATAGGCCTGAAAAGCTGAGGCTATCATGCTGAAATACACCATAAATCCTCTTACAGAGGAGCGGTTGTACATGTCTGCAATTTTAGCATCAAAACCCACGCCGGCCATGCTTACAAAAATCCGGTCGTTTACAAAGCCAACATCAATTTTACTGACAGAAAATTCATTGATTAGCTCAATGGCTTTGCTTGCCCTTAACGGGATGTTCAGGTGACGCGCCAGTCC
>JBNJGK010000200.1:0-3378 GCA_051747665.1 Bacteroidota bacterium
CCAAGCCAAATCGAACTTTTGTATGTCCGGCTGACATCCATAATTTTCCCTACTTTTGCTTTGAAAAGCAGAATTAACAGCATGACGGATTTCAGATTGGGTATTACGCTTAGCGGCGGCGGCGCCAGGGGAATTGCTCATATAGGGGTGTTGAAAGCGCTTGAGGATTACGGAATCAGGCCGGAGGCTATTTCGGGCACCAGCATGGGAGCAATCGTCGGATCGCTTTACGCGGATGGAAAAACTCCGGAAGAAATTTTGGATATTATTCACCGCTACAAGCTTTCTTCTTTTTTTCGCTGGAACTTACCCCGATCCGGATTGATGGATACCCGTAAACTGTATGATATTATAAATAATAGCCTTGAGGCCAAAACGTTTGAGGATTTGCAGATGGAGCTGCACGTTTCTACGTCGAACCTCAACAGTGGAGATTATGATATTTTCAACAGCGGTGACCTGGTGTCTCCGGTTGTGGCGTCTTCGTGCATCCCGATGCTGTTTAAGCCTATGGAGATTCACGGCGATATGCATGCTGACGGCGGTTTGCTCAACAACCTGCCGGTAGAGCCCTTGCGAAAAACCTGCTCTCATATTATAGGAGTGCACGTAAACCGCAATGGAAGAATTGACAAGGTAAAGGGCATGCGAAGCGTGGCCGACCGCAGTTTTCGCATTGCCATTTGGCAAACTGTAAAAGCACGCCTCCCGGAATGCGATTTTGTGATTGAACCCACAGGGGTTTATGATTACAGTACTTTTGCTTTTGACAAGGCGGAAGAGCTATATCAGCATGGCTATCAGCATACCGAAGCGCAAATTCTTAACCTGCTTGGAAAATTTAATTTGAAACGGGTTATAGAAAGGCAATCTCAAAAGTAAGACGACAAATCATGAAGCGAGCGATTACAAAAGATGAGGTTAACGACCTGGAAGTTGGTGCATATCAAGGCACTATTTATGTTGCGGACGATGAAAAAAGCGCGGATGAAGCTATTGCACTGCTTCAAAATGAAACACTGCTGGGCTTTGATACGGAAACCCGGCCCAGCTTTAAGAAAGGAGAGCAATATACGCCCTCGCTGTTGCAGTTAGCCGCGGCAGATTTTGCAGTGATGTTTAGAATTCATAAAACCGGCCTGCCTGCGGGTCTTTTGAGAATCTTTCATTCAGAAAAGATTGTAAAAGTGGGGATTGCTATTGACCGTGACTTGAAAGAGTTAAAAGATATCGCTTCTTTTGAGGAAAAAGGATTTGTTGACCTGAACACCATGGCTCCTCAAAAAGGGTTTGAAAATATTGGCGTACGGAGGCTTGCGGCTATGGTTTTGGGGATACGTATAAGCAAACGCCAGCAAACCAGCAACTGGGAGGCTGATCAGCTTAAACCGGCTCAAATAGAATATGCAGCTACAGATGCCTGGGTTTGCCGGGAAATCTATCTTAGAATCAAAAACATGTAGCGTCTACTGATTCAGCGAAGGATGATCGTTCCAGGGGATATAGTGAATTTCATATCCTTGTGATTTATAACTGCTGATAAAGCGTTGCCGGCCTTCTCTGGCTGCTTCCATGGTTTTATATCCCTGAGCAGGATAAGCTTCTTTGATTTCTCCCCAGCGGTCATGATCATCGATAATTCTTTTAAAGAACCTACCCTGATAATAATACGGTATTTTAAGTCTGAAAGCCTCACTGATAAACATGTGATATCCATCTTTTTTATAAGTGCTGTCAGGTCGGCAAAAACAGCTTGAAGTAAGAAAATAGTAAAGTGTTTGGGCACGCTCTTCAGGTGTTTTATACATCCGCCATATCGATTCACTATCGGGCATATCATCGTCAGTTTCGGTAGCCGCCTCCTCTTGTTTCTTTTGGATGCGTTCATTACGGTAAATTTTGGATGCCGGTTTAAAGTCAAGAGATAACCCGGCAAGGAATATGTCCAAATCCCCGTCGTTATCGTAGTCTCCCCATTCTGCATCGCTCAGGTACACACCCTGAAGTCCTGCTTCGATATTTGTAAAATCATCATTTCTGTCGTTGCGATAAATAGCCGAAAAAGGCATTTTTTCTGAGTTTTCTCCGGTTATCAGCAAATCCAAATCTCCGTCATGGTCATAGTCGCCCCAGTTAATGCTTCCTGAGCGGGTTCCCGGCAAGGATATTGATGTGGGAGAAAAGCTATTGCTTCCCTGGTTGACCAGGATGCGCAGCGAAATGCTTCCATCATCGTTTTCCCCGCTTAGGGCAATGTCCAGGTCTCCGTCATTATCATAATCTCCCCAATCGGCCGCGCTGTTTTTTCGAGCCGGGAAATTGATTGCTGTATCTTCAAAGCGTTCGCCATTAAACCGGTACAATTTGCTTACGGCTTTTCCATTTTCGTTTTTTCCTGTAATAAACAGGTCATAGTATCCATCATTATCGTAATCGCCCCAGGCCAGCTCACCTTCTTCTATTCCGGGGGCATTAATATTTACAGAACTAAAATTTCCTTTTCCGTCGCCTTTATATACTGCAGTGACCAGTTTTCCGGATGAGTTCCGGCCGCAAAGAGCTACATCCGGATTGCCATCACGGTTAAAGTCGGCTATTTTCACATCTCCGTTCTTTAAATCCGGAAGGTCTGTATTTACCCGGGTAAATTTGTTGTCACGCTGATTGTCATATAAACCTGTAACAGGTGATTCGTTGGTTTTTTCACCTGTAATAATCAGGTCAATATCCCCGTCATTGTCGTAATCTCCTGCAGAAACAGCGCCATGAGAAATGTTGGTTATGCTGGTGCGCATGTAACGAAAAACCCGGTTTCGGTTTACATTCGTGTAAAATTTTGATGATGGAACAGGCTTATCATCAGAGAGGTATCCGCCGGTAACAATAAGGTCTAAGTCTCCGTCATCATCTTTGTCAATCCAGGTGCCGCCCGCATGCATCACGTGGGTAAGGTCTGCTTCAATATCTGTGAAATACTGGGCTTTGAGTGGATTTATACCTGCCGATAAAATTATCAAAATCAGGGTAAGATTTCTTTTCATGGCACTATTTTTATGTTTAGCTGCAATTTTATAACAATAATAACAACAATTTTTCACTTTGTTGATATTGTAAAGGTATAAAAACTTAATAACCCATCAGTTTTGATGGGTTATTAAGCCGAGGATAAGGGAAGGATTTTTGCGGAGTTGCTAGGGGAAACCAATTATCAATTCTATTGGCTTACAGTTTTACATTTCTTTTATACTTTTTATTCAAAATCTTTTTTTCATGTTTTAATTCCGAAACAAAAGTATTGAGCTATCCAAAACGAAATGGACTTTTTTTCCATTCGTCAGGGTTTTTTTTCCATTCGTAGGGATTTTAAGGATATTCGTA
>JBNJGK010000201.1:0-3364 GCA_051747665.1 Bacteroidota bacterium
TGAAGGCGCGGGGTTAAGGATATCCGTTTTACGATAACCATATTAACGATTCACCGCTCATACCTTTTTGAGTTACAAAGCCCCATTAGATTCCGCCTGATGAAAGCTGAGAACAGCTAAAAGGCACACGTCAACGGCGGATAGGAACGGGTAGTGATATCCTGTTTGGCGTCAATTGCATTGGCGCCGAATTCATTTCAGGCAATTTGTAATTGCCGCTATACGATACTTAACCATTGTAAAACGAATTACAAATTCGTAAAAACAGCAAGCGGAATTGCAAATTCCGCTTAACTCTTTAGGAATGAAGATATCATTGGTTTTGGTATGGCAGAGATTTCGGGAGTTTGTAAAGAACCAGACGCTGACAGGTCTGTCGACGCTGTCAGGTCACATTAGAAAACTGATTGAGAAACTTTCAGCGTGGGCCTATCCTGAGTGCGTTTAAGTCAAATTGGCTTTTTAGAACGATTCACTAATCAACCAATTACCAATCTACGAATTGACAAACCACCATTCACTATTCACATTTTCTGGTCCCGAGGCTTCGGGATGGATATTGGAACTTACACTTTGACAACCTCTTCTATCAGTTGGCAAACATAGTTGATGTCCTTCCGGGATAACTCAACATAAAAAGGCAGCCTTACAATGGTATCTGAAAACCGATTGGTATTGGGCAGCGCTCTGCCGTCATGCTTATCCTTGTAGTAAGGACTTTCATGCAGCGGCAAATAATGAAAAACGGCCAGCACATCATGATTTTTCAGGTAAGCGATCAACTCATCCCTCGATTGCCGATCCGGCAAAAAGATATAAAACATATTCCCGTTAAGGGTAGCAAAATCCGGGATATCAGGGTAATCAATCCTTCCAGCTTCTTTGAGCGGTTTTAGTTTTTCATGATACGTTTTCCATACACGGATTCGCTTTTCCTGGATGTCATCCATCTCAAGCAGTTGAGAATACAGAAAAGCAGCAGTTAAATCGGAAGGCAAAAAGCTTGAACCCAAATCCACCCAGTTATATTCTTCCACCTCTCCGCGGTGAAAAGCAGCTCTGTTGGTTCCTTTTTCCCAGATGATCTCCGCATTTTCCACAAACCGGGAATCATTCACCGCCAGCATTCCCCCTTCGCCACAAATAATATTTTTGGTCTCGTGGAATGAAAACGTTCCGAAATGCCCGATTGATCCTAAGGCTCTTCCTTTATAGTAAGAATCAATGGCATGGGCAGCATCTTCAACCACGAAAAGGTTGTGTTTATCCGCTAATTCCATCATCTTATCCATATCCACGGCCACGCCGGCATAATGAACTACAACTATAGCTTTTGTTTTTGACGTAATTAAAGCTTCTACCTGATCGACACTAATATTCGGGATTTCATCATCCACATCAGCAAATACCAGCTTGGCGCAACGCAAAGCAAACGCGTTGGCTGTAGAAACGAATGTGTATGATGGCATAATTACCTCATCACCGGGCTGAATATCGCAAAGCAGCGCCGCCATTTCCAAAGCATCCGTACAGGAACTGGTTAAAAGCACTTTTTCAAATCCGAACCGGGACTCAAAAAAGCGATGGCATTCTTTTGTGTAAAATCCGTTACCGGATATCTGCCCGGTATAGGCACACTTCCCAACATTATGGGCCTCTTTCCCTGTAAAATAAGGTTTATTAAATGGAATCTTCATAGTTCTGATTCAGTTTTACTGGCAAGACAAATGTAAGGAGAAAATTTTTGCATTCCAGTTGGCAGTAAAAATCCACAGAAATAACTGCCATGGATAACTGAAAAGCCTTGATATTTCGTTATTTTTGCTGAAAAGAAATAATGCAGTGCCGCAACCCTGCCTCAGTAAGGGTTGTAAAAAAAGGGCACAAATCAGAACAAACAGTTATAACAATTAATGAAGCAAAAAGACCAACCGCTTACACTGGAAGAAAAAAGAAACCTGCCCATATTTTTTATCACCGCACGTCCACGCTCCGGAACAACACTGCTGCGAACGCTGTTTGACAGGCACAGCAATGTGATTATACCTGTAGAATCGCCCTTTATGCTTCGTTTTTACTGGAAATATCATAAAGTAAAGGATTGGAACCAAGAGAAAATCCTGGAGTTTTATCATGATATTACCAATGAAAATGAGCCCTATTATCTGAATATCAGAAAATGGACCGTTGATTTTGAACGCCTGAAATCCGATTTGCTGGCTATGGCCGGAAATACTACCTATCCGGAGCTCTGCCGCGTTGTGAATGCCAGCTATATTTCGTTGTTTCCGAAGGGCAAAATCAAGTTGGTGGCTGATAAAAACCCGGTTTATTCGAACCGGACAAAATACCTGATGAAGATGTTCCCCGATGCCCGGTTCATCCATATGACCCGGGATTATCGCGATTACATGCAATCAATGCTCAGGGCGGGTTTTGTGAAAGGCATCAGTCCTATCATCGCCCACCGCTGGAAAAAGAGCCTGAAAATCAACCTTAAACTTCAAAAAAAATATCCTGAGCGTTTCTACTTTCTGCGTTATGAAGATTTGGTTGAGCAACCGGAACGCTATTTCCGCGAGATGTGCAACTTTCTGCGCATCCCTTATGAAGATCAGATTTTTGACTTCCACAAATACCGTGAAAAGTTTGTTGAACTTTACAGCGAAGAAGAAATGAACACCTACCACAGCAAACTCTTTAAACCAATCAGCAACAAAAATGTAGGTGACTGGAAAAAGAACCTTAGTGAAGAGCAACTGCTCATTGCGGAGGCTGTAACGGGTAAAACAGCCGAAAAGGCCGGCTATATGCGAACACGCAAAAAAATTCCTTTGCTGGTGCGCGTCAAACTCTGGCCGGTTTATCTTTACCTTTGGGCAACCAAGCAGGTTGGCGATTTGATGCGTACGTTTCCGCATAAGCCGGAAATGCAGAAAGTAATAGAAAGAGGCCCCGTATTGGGCAAAAAATACTGGGAAGCCGTTAAGAAAAAAAATCAGTGAAAAACAAAAGCCTTTTCAGGGATATCAGCAGCGTATTTGGCAGCAATGTTTTCGCCGTTGCGGTTACTTTGCTTTCAGGTATCCTGATAGCGCGCTATTTAGGTCCTGCGGGCAAGGGTACTTTTACAGCCTTGACCGTCGTTCCTGTTATTGCATCCAGCTTTGCCGCCATGGGCATACGGCGCACCGCAGTGTATTTTACCGGCAGCAAGCAATATGACAATGCAGCCGTTGCCTCGTCCGTCATTCACATCCTTATTCTCACCAGCCTTTTGGCCATGGCGCTAACCGTTATTACGTTCTTTTGGTTAGACAATCCAGCCTTTACCCTGAAACTAATCACGCTTACGGTATTAATT
>JBNJGK010000202.1:0-3346 GCA_051747665.1 Bacteroidota bacterium
AAAAAAATTTATACTTTTATAAACCAAACAAAATCCAGTAACATGAAACAATTATTCAAAATTACACTCGGACTTGCATTGATTGCATCATTTTCAATGGTAACAACCAGTTGCGGCTCATCTAAAAAAGCAACTGCAGAAAAAGGTTATGAAGAAGTGAAAACCTTTTGCAGTGGTCCTGATTACCGCACCGGCGACGGCATTATGCGCGCCAATGCTTCAGGAAGCAGCAACGACATGGAAATTTCACGCGACAAAGCGATGACCAATGCCCGGAATCGCCTTTCTGAGCAAATCGAAGTCTTTGTAAGCAGCTTGACTGACTATTACAAAAAGGAAACCGACTTCCTGGAAAACAGCAGCATGGAAAAGCGTTTTGAGGACATCGTCAGAGAAGTTTCCAAAAACAAGCTTCAGGGTACTTATGCTGTTTGCGAAAAAACAACCCGCAACTCTGACACCGGCCATTACATTTCTTATGTTGCCGTAGAGCTGGGAGGCGAAGAGTTTATGCAGCAAAGCGCCAACCGCTTGTCGAAAGACCAGGAGCTGAAAGTAGACTATGACTATGAAAAATTTAAGAATAGCTACGAAAAAGCCATGGATCAATTGGAAGAAGACCGCGAAAATTATTAGTCTAAACATTTTATTTTAGGATGGGGAGTTCTTCCGCCCTTGCGCGAAGGGTTCCCTTTCTTTTTATGGAGTAAATCCTGCATGAAGTCTTTAAATACAACATATCAGTTTGGGCTGCTTTTTGTGGTAGCGTTCTTAGTTTGCTCATTTTTTGAGTGCAAACAAACCGCTTCCGCTAATGTATTTGCTGATAGTTTGATGCATGAAACCTCCAGTCAAAAATATCCTGACCAAAAGCGCTTTCTAAATCCGGGAAAAATTCCCGCTTTTCTTTATCGCATTCCGGGCTCATGCCAGAATTGTTATCCCGGAATTTCCGATCCGGGCCTGGATTCAACCGCCGCAGTAAAGCAGGCATTATCACGAGCTGCACTGCTGCATGCTTTATCAAATCCTGTTGAAATTACTTTCATAACAGACTTTTATACACAAAAGATTCATCAAAAGCAATGGGAAGTATATGGCCATCTTTTTGAGATGCCGCTTGCTGTTCAGCAGATGAAACCCGACTCAGTCTTCATCAATCAGTTTGGTGAAGCTTTAGTCCTGGCAAAGCCGGCAAAAAAAATCATCGCCAGGGAAAAACAGGTGGTCTTATCCGGATTTATTCAGGAAAAAACATATGCAGAGCTTTCTGATTTTATTTACCGCTTTGAGGTAAATCAATCAAAGAAAAAGCAATTTGTCATGAGGATGGTAAATCACAACTTTAGTATTGAGTCTGCCGTATCAGGCAGAATCAAAGAATCCTATCCGCGTTACAACTTCCACTATCATGAAAATGCTGAAGCCGATTCTACGTGGTCAACGGCAGGGATATCAACGAATTCAGGTCTCTGGCCGGCTTTTTTTGGCAGCATCATGAAAAAAATGTTCTTTACCGTGAAAAACCGCGCTGATTATGAAGTTGGCAACCTGAGCGACAGTTACAGCGTTGCCTTGTCAGCTAACCTGAAAAGGGAAACCGGAAATACACATTTCAGCATAAAATATGCGGGATGTGATATTTTTAACAATATGTTGAACCCGCACTTGGATTTTTATTTAAATCTTGAAAAACCATGAAAACGAATTTTATCTTTTTTCTTTTAATCATACTTACCTTAACGGGATATTCTCAGACTTTTGAGGAGTTTAAAAAGAAGCGCGAAAAAGAGCAGCAAAAAATGAAACAAGAAGAGGCTGACTCCTTGCAATCTCTTGATGAGCAATATGCGAAGTACATCGAAGAACAAGACCGAAAATTTTCTGCCTATCTTGAAAAAGAATGGAAAGCATTTGAACTTTATAAAGCCAACCGGCTTAAACCGGAACCCAAACCTTTAAAAACACCGCGTTTCGATCCGGATGAAATCAAAACGAAGGACAAGGATCCCAAAAAAATTGAGGAGAAAAAGAGTGAGCTAAAAGAAGAATCACCGGACACGACTCAAAAAAGTAAACCGCAAAAAAGGGCTGATTTACCGGTAAAAAAGCTTATTCCAGAACAAATGCAAGTGGTGGCGCCTCCAGATAAAAACCCGGAGGCAATTAAGCCTGTTGTAAAACCGCTGCCCCCGGAAGAATCGGACCAGCCGCAGGAAAATATCAATTTTTACGGCAAAAAGCTGTCATTTCCTGTAGATGAGCAATTAAAGCAGTTCAGGTGTAGCTCTGTTAGTCAAAATGTCCTGAGCGATGCCTGGAAAAGCCTGGCCGACAAGAATATCAGTCAAACTGTGCAAAAAGCCGCTGATTATAAAGAAAAAATGAAACTGAATGATTGGGCTTACCTTATGATGATAGAACAGTTTGCAGAAGAAGTGTTCCCTGTAGCAAACGAGCAAAAAATCTTTTCCTGGTTTTTGATGAATAAATCGGGATATGATATCCGTATAGCCTATGCGGGACAGGAACTTTCTTTGCTCATACCTGCAAAAACACAACTCTACAACACACGCTATCTTTTGCTGGATGATAAGAAGTATTTTATCCGAACCGCATTGCAGAGTGATCAAATCTACACTTATGATGCGGCTTATCCCCCTGCTTCGAACGATGTGGACTTGCATATTTACACTCCGGTGAAACTCGGAGAAGAGTTGCAAGATAAAACCATCGCATTTAAGCATCAAAACAAAACTTATGAAATACCAATAACATACAATCAGGCTCATATAGATTTTTATCAGGACTATCCCAATACAGAAGTGGATGTGTTTTTGAATGCGCCGGTTTCTGATGCCTTGCAGAACTCATTGAAAAACGGGCTTCAGGATAAAGTAGATGAAATGGAAGATACTGAAGCGGTTAACTTTCTCTTAGCTTTGGCGCAAAAGAGCTTTGATTATAAAACAGACCAGGAACAGTTTGGTAAAGAGAAGTTCTTTTTCCCGGAAGAAGTTTTTCATTTTCCGTATTCTGATTGCGAAGACCGTTCAGCTCTTTTTACCTGGCTTATCCGGAATCTGAAAGGCCTTGATATTATTGGCCTGGATTATCCCGGCCATTTGGCAACGGCGGTTAAACTCGATGGGGCAGAAGGAGCCTTTGTCAGTGTAGCCTCCGCCAACTATGTGGTTGCAGACCCTACTTACGTTAATGCACCCTATGGCGTGGTTATGCCTGAATTCAAAGATGCTCCCGTAAAGGTGATTCAATTTATGACGGCGCTGCTCAACCGGGCAAACTTCTATGGGAATTATGCTTTTGTGGGGGAGTAAGTTTCTAA
>JBNJGK010000203.1:0-3341 GCA_051747665.1 Bacteroidota bacterium
TTTGGGATTTTACAAACTAAAAAGCTAATGACAGTATAGACAAACTCTTTTTAAATCCATCCCTTCAGCCAATAATAAGTTATGGCAACATATTCGCGCATTACCGTAATCTGATACTTCATGTAATTCCACATGTTGTATCGCAAGTTCAGGTTCGATACCTCATCCTTTTTCCTGTCCTTGCTCTTAAGGTCTTCTTCAGCAATGGCTCTTTCAAAAGAAGCCAAGCCAGTTACTGAGCCAAATCCTGCTTTTTCAAAAACCTTCACACTGCGATATATGTGCTGAGGCGAAGTAACTATCATTACTGAAACGGTATCATGCTGTGAAAATCCACCTGCTATTTCAAGCGCCTGCTGACGGGTATTCATCCCTTTAATCTGAAACATAAACCGCGTTGAATCGATTCCATAGCGTTCAACCTGCTTAAACATTTTGTAAGGATGGCTTATGCGAAAATAGGCCGGGTCAGTAGGCATGGCTATCAACACTTTGGCCTGGGGATAAGCCTTTGCCGCTTCTGCAGCGTAATTGCAACGCATCAATCCTTCAGGGCTGGGCATGCCGCCGGCGCCCATCACAACAATATAATCCGGAGCCTCAATCGTCTCAGAATTTTTCGTGCCGAGGTTATGATACGCATTATAAGGAAGGTCTGTAAAGCTTAAAACCACAAAAAGTACGGCAAAAATACCTGCCGCAATAAAAACATACCTCAAAAAAAGCAAAACCTTATTCATAGCGTCATCTTTTTATGCGCTAACTTAGTATAAATCCGTTTAAAATGCAAAAGCAGCATTTCGGGTAAAATGCTGCTTTCATTTTTTGTGATGTAAAACCCTACTTATTCAGAATCTCATAAGTATCCGAAGCGATAACCAACTCTTCGTTGGTAGGCACTACGATGGCCTTTACTTTGGAGTCGTCGGTAGATATGAGTGCTTCTTTACCACGTAATCCATCATTTTTCTTATCATCAAGTTTTACGCCCAGGTAGTCCATATCTTTAAGCACCCCGCGGCGGGTAGTATCAGCATTTTCGCCCACACCACCGGTAAATACAATCGCATCCACGCCATTCATGGCTGCAGCATATGAGCCTATATATTTTTTGATGCGGTAGTCATACATTTTCAGGGCTACTTCAGCACGTTCATTGCCTTGCTCGGCAGCTTCCTCAATCTCACGCATATCTGAGGAAACCCCTGATACGCCTAACATACCACTGTGCTTATTAATCAGCTTATTGGTGACTCCGATGCTGATTTCCTCCTTATCGGCTATACTCAGGAGTGCGCCGATGTCCAAATCTCCGGAGCGGGTTCCCATAATCAAGCCTTCCAGTGGAGTAAGACCCATAGATGTATCTACGGATTTTCCGTTTTGGATAGCTGTAATGGAGGCGCCATTTCCGAGGTGGCAGGTAATCAGCTTACTGTTATTGACATCCAGGTCAAGAATCTCACATGCTCTTTTGGATACATAGCGGTGACTGGTACCATGGAATCCATAGCGACGGATGCCATATTTTTCGTAGAGCGAGTAAGGAATCCCGTAAAGGTAAACATGTGGCTCCATCGTTTGGTGGAAAGCCGTATCAAAAACGCCAACCATGGGCACGCCCGGAAGCAATTCCTGGCAGGCATAAATTCCTTCGAGGTTGGGCGGATTATGCAAAGGAGCCAAATCAATGGTTTCCTGCAGGGCTTCTATAACATCATCAGTAATTTTTACACTGCCGTTAAACTTCTCACCGGCATGCACAACGCGGTGCCCAACAGCCTGTATCTCGCCAAGGTTTTTTACACTTCCGTATTTTTTATCAGATAAAATCCCCAGCACATATTCAATCCCTTGCTTGTGGTCTAAAATTTCACCTTCGAGTTTTAGCTCGGAGCCATCTTCGGCTTTGTGTTTTACTCCGGCGCCCTTGAGCCCGATTTTTTCTACCAATCCTTTTGAGAGAACTTTTTGTGAAGGCATTTCAAAAAGTTGATATTTTATGGATGAACTTCCGCAGTTTAAAACGATTACTTTCATTATTTTCTGTGTTTTATATTCAATTTGATTTGTTTTACCAATAGAAACTTATTCGTTTCTGATATAAAAAATATTAAACCCGGTTAACTGATTTGAGCGCATGTTACTGCCTGCTCAACCGCCTGGTTGTTAACATATTTATAGAATCCTACATTGGTTTTCCGTCCAAGATGGTTAGAGCGCACCAGGCGTTTGATTACCGGAGAAGCCTTGTACTTTTGCTCACCAAACTCGAGGTAGAGGTTATCCATCCATTTCAGCAGCTTATCCAGCCCGATTTTATCGGCCAGCTCAAAAGGTCCGTACTGGTTACCGAAAGCCGAACGCATGGTTTGGTCTATATCATAAACTGATGCTACGCCTTCCATGAGGATGTCGCATGCTTCGTTGATCATTGGCACGGTCATCCGCGTACTGATGTTTCCGGGAGACTCATGCACTTCAATCAGTTTTTTGTTGAGCATGCGCACAAAACGGGAGACCGTATCATAAGCTTCATCGGTTGTTGATGCATGTCTTACTACTTCAACAATGTTAATATTGTCTACCGGCGAAATAAAATGCATACCCAGTGTTCTTTCAGGATGCTGTAACACTGATGAAAGCTCGGAAATCATCAATGTAGAAGTGTTGGAAACAATAACCGCATCGTCATTTACCACTTCTTCCACTTTTTTGAATACATCCTGGCGCTGGTACAGGCTTGTTCCTTTTTTCACCGTGTTGATAGCTTCAATCACCATGTCGCATTCTGCCAAATCCTGATAATTAGCCGAACCGGAAATTCTATTCATAATGGCTTTCTTCTCACCCTGCGTGAGACCCCAGTTGGCAATCTTTTTTTCCAGGGCTGCCTCTATGGCTTCGAGGCTTTCATTAACCACCTCATCACTAACATCCACAAATTGCACATCAAAACCATTCTGGGCTACATTACGAACCACTTCCTGTCCCATAGCGCCACAACCTACCACGCCAATCAAAGACAGGGTACCTTTTTTTACGCTTTTCTTACGTAATGCAAAATCTTCTAATTTAATGTCTTCTGCCATTTTCCTATATTTTCTGATTTATCAACTTATTTTTTCATTCCTTCTGCCTGGTTGGCAGTGATTGCCACCAGGTTTACAATATCCTCTGCCGAGCAACCTCTGGAAAGGTCATTTACGGGCGCCGCCATGCCTTGCAGTACAGGCCCTACAGCTTCCGCTCCAGCTAATCGCTGCACCAGTTTATAGGCAATATTTCCGGTTTCGAGCGAGGGAAATACAAGCACATTGGCTTTTCCGGCTACACTGCTT
>JBNJGK010000204.1:0-3328 GCA_051747665.1 Bacteroidota bacterium
GTTATGCTCAATGCTATTACGTCAAAACAGAGAACGTTAAAGCATTTTCTGTGAAATTACAAAACTGTAAATATGGACAGCTTTTATGATTTTATTCAAAACAACCCATCTTCCATACGGCTCCAGGTCAATGAATTGCTGCTTGCTGAGTATCAATGTCCGCTAAGTGAAACCCGATACGATATTTGGTCCCATCAAAATTACTATATATATGTGATAAGCGGGCAGAAAAAATGGTTTACCCGCAACCAGGAAACCCTTGTACAAAAAGGAGACTGTCTGTTTATCCGAAAAGGTGCACATTCTGTTATTCAATATTTTGACAAAGATTTCTGTGCTGTGGTTTTGTTTGTAACAGATGAATTTATAAGATCAGTATTGCTTGAAAACCGGATTGGACTGAAGGATACTGAAGATTCCATTGATTGGGATTCGCTTTTTCCCATAGAGCCGGACAAATTACTGGCTGCTTATTTTCAGTCTTTTCTATCCTACTTATCCGAAAAAGACAAACCGGAGGATAAACTTCTGGAACTAAAATTTAAAGAGCTTGTAATGGTTACCGCTTCCCAAAATTATAATAAAAACCTTACAGGATATTTTTCAAGGTTGTGTAAAACAGGAAACCTTTCACTTTTAGAATTGATGGAGGATAATTTTTATTACCCAATGACCCTCGAAGAATATGCAAGACTTGCCGGACGCAGCCTGTCCGCATTTAAAAGCGATTTCAAAGAAACATTTGGCACAACACCCGGTAGGTGGCTCAAAAAAAAGCGACTCAGCTATAGTCAATACCTCCTTAAACATACCGATAAGCCGGTTACCGAAATCGTCTTTGACAGTGGCTTCCAAAATACTTCTCATTTCAGCCGGGAGTTTAAAACTGAGCTTGGATGCACACCTTTAGCTTACAGAAAAAAGACCTCTTGACAAAAATAACTTCATAGCACATTTTTAAAACTGCAGAGCAAGGCAGGGCCTCCCCATTGTGTTTAAATTTGCAAATACATTAACCAAAAGAAAATTACTATGTTTATTGCAATTCAACATGAGATCCATGATGCTGATAAATTCCAGCAATGTGCAAAGGAAGTGTTTCCGCTTCCGGAACATCTACACGTCCATCACTTTTATCCGGCAACTGACATGAAAGAAGCGGTATGCCTGTATGAAGCTCCTTCTATTGATCAACTCAGTGAATACCTTGATGGAAAACTGAGTGATGCAAGCACACAGCATTACTTTCCTGTTATGACTGAGAATGCTATGGGGCTTCCTGAAAGTGAGACAAGATAATTACATTCAGGTGAAATGAGCTCTTTATCCATTATGGTCATGCGATAATTTCTATCACCAATTTTCGTAAAAAATGGAAAAGAAAAATTCAAAAGGTGGCAAAAATATAGAAATAGAGCGGAGGCAATTCGTGAAATCGTCTGCTGCCTTGGCCGCTCTGCCTTTTTGGGGAGTAGCACCTTTTTTGGATGATACAAAAAAGGATGAAGCGGAGTTTTTAAACAATCGATATAAAGCTAAAACACATAATAAAATGAATGCATCACATGCGCTTTCTGATTTATTGCAATTTCCATTTCTGAATGCCCTGTTTGGCAGGCGTGCTCGCAGATTTGGCCTGGGCATGGAAATCCCGTCCGGGCCGCTGGCGTACCGTTCCGAAAAGGAGCCGGTACCGCTTTCCGAAACAGAGCAAATGCTCTTGGTGGCCGCAGCTACAGGGGTTTCGGGATGGAATTTCGGGGTGCCATTTTCCCCGGCCGTGCCCACCTCCCACGCGGAGTTTACCCAGCGCTTTACCGGTCGCACAGCCCCAACGGCTGCGGGATTGGGTACTCCTGCTTTGTTTTTTACGGATGACGATGGTTGCTATTGCACCCGCACCCGCGATGTCAAACCCACCGCCATGCAGGAATTGAACAATGGCGAAGATGCCTTGAAGCACATCGTGGCCGTATGCCGGGAACAAACCGGACGAATAAAACCCGGCCGCCTGGATCTGCCCTCCGAACCACCCCATATTTTGCCGCCCAACCTTTGGTGGGCCAACAAACCAGGCTCCACACTTTTTATGCCTGTGGCCGATACGGCTGAGGAATGCCTGGGAATCATGGCTTTGATGATAAGGCACGGGGCTATGGTGGTGGACGATGAAACCGGAAATCCTGCGGGAAACCTCGAACCCTTTGTCCGATCGGGCCTGCTCGATTCACAAAAGAGATTTCCACTTTCTGAGTTGTTGACCATTGTAAGTGAAGGTGCCTGCCTGGCAACGGGTTTCAAAGGGCACAATATGGTGTTAATGCTTCAGGCGATGGGCCTGGGAGGCCTTTATTTTAGTGGTCTTGACGATATGAGCATCATGGGTGCCCGCATCGAGGACGGTATTGCGGGCCTTGGATTTGAGTTTGTGGAAGACGAGCGCTGGGTTACCCCAAATCCGGTTGGCCTCAAAGGAGTGTATGAGTCGCTTTGCCCACCTTTTTATCCGGACATGCACGCTGCCGTAAAAGTTTTTGTACAAAGAAAATTTGGTGAAAACGGAGCCTATAAACCCAATCCATCCGGTCCCTGGCGCGACAGCCAAGAGGTGAAGAAAACGGTGGAGCCGTACAGCCAGGATTTTGTGGATTGCATGTCTGAGGTGGCCCAATATATCTACACCAAATTCGGGAAATTTCCAGGATTGCGCAGCACTATTATGATGCCCGGATTTGTCCAGGCCCACCACCTTGATATTGACTTTTATGATAAGTTCTTCAAACCCGGAGCCTGTTTAGAATCACATTTGCACCATATGAGGGCATGGCATTCTGAAAAGTAACTTTTCAAAAATCAATCATTACATAATTGTTACAAAAAAATGAAAAGAGAAATCAGAATGTGAGTTTAAGACAGCAGGTAAAAGAATCAGGAGAAGCAATGAGCATAACATTAGCTTAGATCAAGCGAGCGGAAAGTGTTAAATGGAAAGCGATTACCGTTAATAAACTTTGGTCTTGGCGAACAGTGAATCGGGTTATAATCCCCGCCTGCTCTTAGCCTGGCTAAATATTAGTTTGAGGTGCTACGAGTTCTCACTACTTTTGTTCCACGCAAAATTCGCAAAATTATGGAAACTCCAAATTCGCAAAGAAATGAATTGATGAATTTGAAACTATCAGATATAAAATTAGGATTGCTAATAAATTTTAATTCCAAAACCTTAAAAGATAATATTCACAGGGTAGTCAACAATTTATAAACTTAGCGTCATTGCGTGTATTTATTTTGCGGACTTCGCGTGGAGTATTATATCACCACCTCAAAT
>JBNJGK010000205.1:0-3249 GCA_051747665.1 Bacteroidota bacterium
AGCTACTAAAGCAATAAAGGAAATTCGTCCTGACGTTCCGATAGTAGTACAAACGGCCTACCTGCTCTCAAATGAGCGCGAAAAAAGTTATGAGGCCGGGGCAGACGATTTTATTTCCAAACCGATTACATATCATAAGTTACTGGAAGTACTAAATACCTATCTGGAAGCAGATTAGTTCCTTTTTTGCCGGTCTGTGTATTGCTGCAGAATAATTCCACCGATTATAAGAATTAATCCCCCGATGGTGGGAATGATAACAGTTTCTTTTACAACAAAGTGAATAAAGAATAACGAAATAAACGGCGAAAGATAAATCAATTGTGAAACTTTGGCCGTGTTTTCTGAATTTTCCAGCGCCTTAAGCCAGATAATAAACGTAAGGCCCAGCTCAAATATTCCGATGTAGATGCTTCCAAACAAACCCTCAGAAGTGGGAATGGTAAGGTTGCCTTTCAGCAATAAGAAGAAAAAGATATATCCCAACCCAAATATAAAGTTTAGCGTAAGTTTTGGTAAGGTCTTCCTGCTGTCTTTCATATTCAGCAGCCAGTAAATGGCCCATATAAAAGCGCTGCCCACAGCCAGAATCACTCCGTAAGGCTCGTCAAACCGCATGCTAAGAACCTGGCCACGTGTGCTTATCACAACAATACCGGCAAAACTGATAAATATAGCCAGAATGCTTTTCCAGGAAATTTTTTGTCCTAAGACCGGTATTGAGAGCAAAGTAAGCACCAGTGGCCAGATATAATTCAAGGTTCCGGCCTCCTGCGCCCTTAACAGATCATAGGCTTTGAGTAAAACCAGGTAATACAAAAACGGATTCAGGAAACCCATCAGCGCGCTGTTAACATATTGACTCCTTGTTGAAGAAAAGACGGTTCGCAACAGCTTTTTTTGCATCATCACGATAAGTAAAAACAAAGTAGCCGTGGCGCTGGCGTAAAGCACAAGCAATTCATAGTTGATATGGCGGAGTGAAATTTTCAACGCCGATGCAATGGTAGACCAGAAAAGTACAGCCAAAAGCGCAAGCAGATAAGCCCGGGTTTGTTTTTTCATAACTTTATCCGTGTTTTCATCTATTTGTGCGTAAAAGTAATCAGGAACATTTACAACAGAAAACAAAAAGAGTGTGATAAGAAATAATTTACCTGAAAATTAGCTTTTGCAAGTCTAACTTCAGTCATAGATATTTTTATCCGGTTTGTATCAGTTCAGATAGTGACACTCCTATTGAAGATGACGTTGCTGCTTTTCTGGTTCTAAAGAGAGACGTATCCAATCTGCACTCCGGGCTCTGAGGCTTTAAGAAGTGGTATATTGTTGGCGTGATAATTGATGTCTACACTCTGATGTTGTTAATGAGCAGCATTCTGCCTGATTACAGCTATGTACTCTATTTTCTTTTTACTTCAGATTCTTTAGCGAAATACTTTTTTATCAATGCCTGTAAACCGGCTTTCTTAATTGGTTTTGAAATATAATCGTTACATCCGGCTTCGATTGCTTTTTCCCTGTCTCCCTCCAGTCCATATGCTGTTTGGGCAATGATGATAACTTCTTTGCTAAATTTCCGGATTTGCTGTGTGGCTTCATATCCATTAATGTTGGCCAAGCGAATATCCATCAATATAAGATCCGTATCGGGATTGTTACGGCATACTTCAACGGCTTCACTCCCTGTTTTTGCATTTAAAATTTCCCTGGCATAACTATTGACGTAATTGTTAATTAACATTTCCGAAACTTCATCATCTTCAGCAACAAGGATTTTTAGTTTACCGGGAGTTTCGTTTTTTTCTGAAAGCCCGGTTTGCTTGTTAATATCTTTAGCCGGTTCCGTATTATAAGGCAGGGTGAAATAAAATGTTGAGCCTTTATTTTCTTTGCTTTCTAACCATATTGTTCCGCCAAGCATTTCTAAATAAGCTTTGGAGATAGCCAAACCCAAGCCTGCACCCTGGTAGGCCATTCTATCTTCAATATCGGCTTGAATAAAGCGTTCAAATATGGCTTCATGCCTTTCTTTTGGAATCCCTATGCCTGTATCCTTTACATAGAACTTTAGAAACTTACGATCCTGCGTCTTTATGATTTCATAACCGAATTCAATTGAACCTTTATTTGTATATTTTATGGCATTTTTAACCAGATTGGCAAGAATAGCATATAGTTTTTCATGATCGGTTTTGATGGTTGCTTCTTTTGCTGATAGTGGGTTTTTAAAAGATAGCTTTATTCTTTTTGCTTCTGCTTCGGGCTTAAAGAAAGTGTAAATATATTCAATTTGCTCGTTAATATTCGATTCACTGATATCGAGTTCTATCAGGCCGGCTTCGATTTTAGAAATATCTATAATATCATTGATGATATTTAACATCCGCTTTCCGCTTTTTTCTATGATTTCGATGTATTTCTGTTGCTCATTGCCTGTTAGGTCAGGTTCTTTTAGTAAATCAGCAAACCCGAGAATGCCGTTCATTGGTGTTCTAATTTCATGGCTCATGTTGGTAAGGAAAGCTGATTTAAGACGGTTGCTTTCTTCAGCTTTTTCTTTGGCTGCAATTAATTCTTTTTCCGCCTGCTTGCGCGCGGTGATATCCTGACCGATCCCATATAAAAAAATTTCACCCTTAACCTTAACTGGCACTACGTTTAACAATAATGTCTTGATCTTACCCTTAACATAGTAATCCGTATCGAGTGTCCTTGGTTGAATAAAAGGTGCATGTTCTTGTTTCTGCAGCTTAATTTTATCAGGCGGTGTAAAATCCCAAACATTTTTCTGCAGCAGTTCATCCCTGTCACATTCAAGGAACTCCAAAGCTGCTTTGTTCGCATCGATATAGTTACCGGATTCATTAACTAATAGTATCGGGTTTAATCCTTCATTATACAGCGTAAAGTATTGCATTTCCCTTTCCCACAATGCTTCCTCCGTCCGCTTGCGCTCGGTGATGTCTCT
Organism: Bacteroidota bacterium; assembly: GCA_051747665.1. GTDB lineage: Bacteria > Bacteroidota > Bacteroidia > Bacteroidales > JAIPAH01 > JAIPAH01. The sequence continues at coordinate 2,972 of JBNJGK010000205.1, forward strand.
GGTGTTAAAGAGTATTTCTTTTGGAGTTCCATCATTATCTGTAATTAAAGTTCCAAATGTTTCAAACCATAAATATGAGCCATCGGCACAACGATTTCTATAAGTAGCTTCTGCCCTTGAAATTGGGTTAGCTATAAAATCAGCAAATTTTGCTTGTATTTCTGGCAAATCATCAGGATGCACAAAATCCATTACATTTTTTCCTATAAGGTGGTCAGTTTCATAGCCTAATATTTTATGAGAAGATCCGACGTATTTAAAATTTCCTTGCAGATCGG
>JBNJGK010000206.1:0-3236 GCA_051747665.1 Bacteroidota bacterium
TATCAATGAAATTGGGCTTGTAATTATTTAGTTAGGCGATTTTAATTAATTTAGCGCCTTGTTTTGAAAAGGAGAATTATGGTTAAGATTACATTACCGGATAACAGCGAAAAAAAATATGAAGAGGGTGTAACCGCTTTAGACGTTGCCCGCGATATTAGTGAAGGCCTTGCACGTAATGTGCTGGCGGCCGAAGTTAACGGAGAGGTGCGCGATGCGATGCGCCCGATAGAAGAGGATGCTAAAGTTCGTTTGCTAACCTGGGATGATCGGGATGGAAAATCTGCGATGTGGCACTCTTCAGCTCACTTAATGGCTGAAGCAATCGAAATCCTTTATCCCGGAGTGAAATTCGGCATTGGCCCGGATATTGAAAACGGCTTTTACTACGATATTGATTTTGATGGTTACGAGTTTACGGATGCCGACCTGAAGAAGGTGGAAGACAAAATGAAAGAGCTCGCCAGGGAAAAACAGGAATTCCAACGCCGGGAAGTGCCTAAGAAAGAGGCGCTGGAATATTACAAGGAAAAAGGCGATGAATATAAGGTAGAGCTGATACAGGATTTGGAAGACGGCAAAATATCGTTTTATAAATCAGGACATTTCACTGATTTATGCCGCGGCCCGCACATTCCGCATACCGGATTCATAAAAGCCGTAAAGCTGACAAGCATTGCCGGAGCGTATTGGCGTGGTGATGAAAACCGCAAACAGCTCACAAGGATATATGGTATTACGTTCCCGAAAAAGAAAGAGCTGAACCATTACCTGGAAATGCTGGAAGAGGCCAAAAAGCGTGACCACAGGAAATTAGGCAAAGAGCTGGAGATTTTTACCTTTTCACAGAAGGTAGGAGCGGGGCTCCCGCTATGGTTGCCTAAAGGCGCTCATTTGAGAGAACGCCTTGAGCAGTATTTGAAAAAAGTACAGAAAGAGGCAGGGTATGAGCCTGTGATTTCACCACATATTGGAAATGTGAACTTATACAAAACCTCAGGACATTATCAAAAGTATGGCAAAGACTCTTTTAAACCCATCAAAACACCGGTTGAGGATGAAGAGTACTTCCTTAAGCCGATGAATTGTCCGCATCACTGTGAGATTTATAAAACCAAACCGCATTCCTATAAAGATTTGCCTGTGCGTTATGCAGAGTTCGGCACCGTTTACCGCTATGAACAAAGCGGAGAGCTGCACGGACTCACCCGCGTAAGGGGCTTTACTCAGGATGATGCCCACATTTTCTGCACACCTGATCAGGTGAAGGATGAGTTTAAATCGGTGATGGATATCGTGATGAAGATATTTACAGCGTTGGATTTCAAAGACTTTGTTACGCAGATATCCTTGCGCGACCCGGACACTCCGGAGAAGTACATCGGCAGTGATGAAAACTGGGACAAAGCGGAAAAGGCCATCATGGAAGTGGCCGAAGAGCGCGATTTGAATTATGTAGTAGAATATGGTGAGGCGGCATTTTATGGCCCGAAAATGGATTTTATGGTCAAAGATGCCTTAGGGCGCTCCTGGCAGTTGGGAACCATTCAGGTGGACTATAACTTGCCCGATCGCTTTGAACTTGAGTATGTGGGCAGCGATAACCAAAAACACCGCCCGGTGATGATTCACCGCGCCCCGTTTGGTTCTATGGAACGTTTTGTAGCGGTTCTGATTGAGCATTGTGCCGGCAAGTTCCCGCTGTGGCTTACGCCCGACCAGGTTACCATATTGCCTATCAGTGAGAAATATCATAATTATGCGAAAAAAGTTTTATCTTTGCTGAAGAATTACGATATTCGCGCCCAAATTGATGAGCGCCCGGAAAAAACCGGACGCAAAATCAGGGACGCCGAAACCAAACACATCCCCTACATGTTAATTGTAGGTGAAAAGGAAGAAGCTGACGGCACAGTATCCGTCAGAAAACATGGTGAAGGCGACCAGGGTAGTATGAAAGCAGAGCAATTTGCTGAAGAAATACAAAAGCAAGTAAATGAAATGGTGGAATAATTCCATCGCAGGTTGCGGGATGTTTTTTGGAGACACCTCCAAAGCTTCCGCCCTTTTTATTGTTGAACTATTAAAAACTTTTGAGTTATAGGAGCAAATAGAAACAACAGGAACAAGCGTGTTCGACAACGGCAAAACCCGCATCGAATCAACAATCAGATCAAATCACCTATGGTACGTGTGGTGGGTGAAAATGTAGAAAATGACATCTACGATATCAAAGATGCCATGGCGCTGGCTGACGAAATGGAGCTCGACCTTGTGGAAATCTCCCCGACAGCCAAACCGCCGGTTTGTAAAATTATTGATTACAACAAGTTTCTGTACGAGCAAAAGAAAAAGCAGAAGGAGATGAAAGCCAAAGCGGCTAAAGTCTCTCTGAAGGAAGTTCGTATGACACCCAATATCGATGATCATGATTTCAATTTTAAGCTCAATCATGCGAAAAAGTTCCTTTCTGACGGCGATAAGGTAAAAGTGGATGTCTTTTTTAAAGGACGATCCATCATCTTCAAAGACAAAGGAAAATATCAGCTTTTGAAATTTGCCGACCAACTTGAAGATTACGCCAAAGTAGAGCGGTTGCCCAAAATGGAAGGGAAGCGGATGATTATGATACTGGCACCAAAGAAAAACAAATAAATAAATTCGTTGAATCAATTAAAGGATAGCTAAATGCCTAAAATGAAGACAAAATCCGGAGCAAAAAAGCGGTTTTCTTATACCGCCACCGGAAAGATCAAGAGAAAACATGCGTTTATGAGTCACATTCTTACCAAAAAATCCAAAAAGCGTAAAAAGCGTTTGGGTAAAGTAAGTATTATGAAAAATTGTGACGCCAAAAACGTACGTCAATTGATCTCCAGTAAATAAATTGTAAAAACCGCTGTATGCCGAAAGATTTCGGTTTAAACCGGAACGCTGCAGCTAAAAAGAAAAATTATGCCAAGATCAGTAAATAATGTTGCCACCAAGGCACGCAAGAAAAAGATTTTTAAAGAGGTGAAAGGGCAGTTTGGCCGCCGTAAAAATGTGTGGACTGTAGCCAAAAACGCCTATGAAAAAGGACAGGAATACGCTTATCGCGACAGAAGAAACAAAAAGCGCGAATTCCGCAAACTATGGATTAGCCGTATCAATGCCGGCGTACGCCAGTATGATATGTCATACTCCGAGTTTATCGGTAAGCTTGCCAAAAGCGATATCCAACTGAACCGGAAGGT
>JBNJGK010000207.1:0-3210 GCA_051747665.1 Bacteroidota bacterium
TTAATATTTTGATTAATTATACTCATATTCCAAAAATACAAATTTTCTTTTATGTAAACCATAAATACCTGGGCGAATATTATTTAAAACGGAGTAAACAAAATCATACATAAGGGTTTGTTTTAAAATCCCTAATAAGGTTATAATCACATTCACCTAAAAAAGATACTCTGACTGATATCCTAAGCGGAACACCGGCATGAATTGCAGCGCAAAATGCTCGCGACCGGGCAGAATGGTTTGTGTGTAATAACCTGTTAAATCCAGCGCGATGTAGAGGTTGTTTTCAAAATAAAACTGTCCGCCGGCGCCGGCAAAGCCGCCGAATCCGATTCCTCCCTGCTTGATGTTGTATTCGTTTACCGGAGTGCCCGGAACATAATCTGTAGCGCTGTAATTGGTTTTGATGCTGTAGGTCAGGCTTCCGATGTTGATTTTGTTTTCCTCAACTGTAGTGTTATTTACGTTAACCCCACCCATAACATAAAACGCCATCTTATCGTCATAAGAATACGCTTTGCGCAGTCCGAAGTCTATGTTTACCCGTTCTTCTGAGCCGTAAATATTAAAAAACTCAAAATCATCAAATGTTTCATCCTGATAGGTAATCTCTAATGAAAAAAGCCCGCTGGTCTTCAGTTTGACATACTGCATGTTTACAAAAAAGCTGGTGGAGGAATCACTGTGATATGCGATGTGAAACCCGGGTGACAGGGCCATGCTGTATTGCATATTTTGCGGGAGTTCTCCCAGTGAAAAATCCCGGTTTCCCAGCTCACGCTGAATATCTTCCCTGCGATATTGGTTATCCAAAATCCGGTTGATATCATTATCGCCGCTGCCGTTATAGAAATTGGCTCCGTAATTATCAGGAATATAGCCGCCTACATTAAGTCCGTATTCCCACCAGGGTTGTACTTCTTCTTCGTCCTGGACAGGCTGAGAAAATATAGTTAGTGAAGATACAGCTAAGAGCGTTAACAGCATTAATTTATAAAGCATGATGAATTTTTTTCAGTTTTACTAAAAGGGATTCCAGTTTTTCCAGCGGCAGCATGTTGGCTCCGTCAGATTTGGCTTTCGCCGGATTGGGATGCGTTTCTACAAACAAGCCGTCGGCGCCAACGGCAATAGCGGCTTTTGCGATGGTTTCAATCAGCTCTGGTTTACCTCCCGTTACGCCCTCAGCTTGATTGGGCTGCTGAAGTGAGTGGGTTGTATCCATAATCACATCCGCGCCAAGCGATTTCATCACCGGAATGCCGCGATAATCCACAACCAAATCCTGATATCCGAATGTGGTTCCGCGCTCAGTGAGCATGATTTGGTGGTTTCCGGATTGTCTGACTTTTTCTACAGCATGTTCCATAGCCTGGGCCGATAAAAACTGGCCTTTTTTGATATTGACGATTTTTCCGGTTTGCGCTGCTGCTACAAGCAATTCTGTTTGCCGGCAGAGGAACGCCGGAATCTGCAGGATATCCACATAAGCGGCTGCCATTTCAGCCTCTGAAGGGCTGTGGACATCTGTAATAACGGGCACGCCGAGCTTTTCCCCAACAGTGGCCAGGACTTCCAGGCCGGCTTTATCGCCAATTCCCGTAAAGGAATCCAGTCGCGAGCGGTTGGCTTTTTTGTAAGAGGCTTTAAAAACAAAGGGAATTTCCAGTTTGTCAGTAATTTCCAGGATAGCTTCAGCGATTTCAAGCGGCGAAGAAGTGTCTTCCACCACGCAAGGTCCGGCAATGAGTATGAAGTTGCCTGAATCGCCATGATGTATTTTGGGAATGCGGTTTATCATAATTTAAAAATTGTATTTGTTTTTCCAGAATGTTTCCATTTTCTTTTTCAGCTCCTTTTCGCGGGCATTATCGCCTGGTTTGTACAAGCTTTCTCCGCTGATTTTATCCGGCATAAATTCCTGGTAAACAAAATTCCCCGGGAAATCATGCGCATATTGGTAATCTTTACCGTATCCGGCTTCTTTCATCAGCTTGGTAGGTGCGTTTCTTAAGTGCAGCGGAACGGGCAAATCGCCGGTTTTTTTCACGGTTTGTTGCGCCCGGTTTATAGCCATGTATGCCGCATTGCTTTTCGCTGATGTGGCCAGGTAGATTGCCGTTTCTGAGAGGATAATGCGGCTTTCGGGCCAGCCGATTTTATCTACAGCGTCAAAACAGTTGTTGGCCAGCAGCAGGGCATTTGGATTGGCTAACCCGATATCTTCAGCCGCCAGAATCAGCATTCGGCGCGCAATAAAGCGTGGCTCTTCGCCGGCATCTATCATCCGGGCCAGATAATATACCGCGGCATTGGGGTCTGAGCCTCTGACGGATTTGATGAACGCCGAGATAATGTCGTAGTGCATTTCCCCGGACTTATCATAGCGCGCAATGTTTTGCTGCACAACTTTTAATACTTTTTCATCGGTGATGGTTACCGGTGCTTCACTGGCATAAGCGTGGGCTGTCATTTCCAAAGCGTTGAAAAGCTTGCGTGCATCTCCTCCCGAGATACGCTTCAGGGCGGCGTTTTGCTCAATTTCTATGGACTTTTCAAGCCTTTTGCCTAACTCCTGCTTGCCTGCATCAAGCAACTGCTCCAGGTTTTCAGTGCTCAGGTGTTTCAGGATGTAAACCTGGCAGCGGGAGAGGAGAGGCGAAATGACCTCAAAGGATGGGTTTTCGGTAGTAGCGCCAATCAAAGTAATAATGCCTTGTTCTACGGCGCTTAGCAGTGAGTCTTGCTGCGATTTGCTGAAACGGTGGATTTCATCGATAAACAGGATGGCGCCGGACATGCTGCGGGCTTGCTCTATGACTTTTCTGACTTCTTTTACTCCCGAGCTTACAGCGCTGAGTGTATAAAAAGGACGGCTCAACTGGTTGGCTATGATGTTGGCCAGCGTAGTTTTGCCAACACCGGGTGGCCCCCAGAAAATCATGCTGGGAATGTTCCCCGATTCTATAGCCTGACGGAGCACTGCATTTTCTCCTACAAGATGCTCCTGCCCAATGTATTCATCTATGGTCGACGGCCGCAGCGTTTCTGCTAATGGTTTGTTCATCACCCGATTCCGGAAATTTTTTAATGTATATTTTATAAGGCATTGCTTAATCGTTTGTTACCTGATGCCTTATTTGAGTTTCAAAAGTAAAGAAAATTGTGAATCGGGAAAGGTGAATGGTGAATCGTTAATTTGTTAACTGG
>JBNJGK010000208.1:0-3164 GCA_051747665.1 Bacteroidota bacterium
GTGAACTGTTGCTTTTATAGTGGGTTCCCTTATAAGTACTATTTTTTTAGCGTGAAGGCTTTTTTCTTTGAGAAAAAAGTCGCAATTTTGCAGTCCTTTTTTAAAGCGTTTTTAAAAATAAGTAAATTAAAGAGTTATGCCAACAAAAATTAGATTGCAGAGACGTGGTAAGAAGAAAAATGCTTTTTACCACATCGTTATTGCGGATGGTCGTGCACCACGAGATGGAAGATATATTGAGAGACTTGGCACGTATAATCCCGTTACTAAACCGGCTACCATAGACCTGGACTTTGACCGGGCCTTGCAGTGGCTGCAGTGGGGCGCTCAACCCACAAATACCGTTAGAGCTATCCTTTCATACAAAGGTATTCTTTTGAAAAACCACTTGCAGAAAGGGGTTAACAAAGGAGCTTTAACCCAGGAACAGGCTGATGCCAAATTTAAGAAGTGGCTGGAAGAAAAAGAGGGCAAGATAGAACAAGTAGCCAACGCGGCTAAGAATGAAACTCTTGAAGAGAGAAAGGCCCGCCTGGCTAAAGAGAAGGAAATCAACGATCTGCGTGCCCAGGAATTGCGTAAGCAGCGCCAGGCAGAAGCTGAAGATCAAAAGCAGGAAGAGCAGCCGGAAGAGGAAGCTGAAGCAGCACCTGAAGCAGAAGCTAAAGAAGAACCAGAAGCTAAAGAAGAACCAAAAGCTGAAGATAATACAGATAAAGCTGAAGGCGAAGAAAAGAAAGCAGAGTAAAAACAAACGTTTTTATATGATGAGGGTTGGTGGAGTGAAATTCATCAACCCTTTTTATTTTTACGCAAAAAAAAACGCATGAATTCAGAAGAACTTTTTTATATCGGCCATCTTTCTAAAACCACCGGAAAGGATGGCGCACTGGTTTTGGTGCGGGAGCAGATTGACGAAGACCTTTTGTTTGGGCAAAACGCGCTATTTGTTCATATTCGTCCTGATTATGTGCCTTTTATGGTTGAGCAGTTGGAAACAATATCTGACAACACTTACAGGGTAGCTTTTGAAGATGTTAATGACCCCGATGAGGCAGAAAAGCTTTCTGGAAACCCGGTTTATGTTCCCGTTAAGGAAATACCGATGGAGAACAGAAATGCTTTCCGGAAAATAGAAGGATACAAGGTAGTAGATAAGAATCATGGCCAACTGGGGAGTATTGAACGTATTGAGGAAAATCCCGGACATGATTTGCTTGTGATGAAGTATGATGACCGGTCGGTGCTCATTCCGGCTGTACCGGAGATAATAAAGGATGTTGATGACCATAACAGACTGATTCATACGGAGCTGCCTGAAGGACTTCTTGAGATTAACAATGCCTGATTATGTCTGCATTCCGCTTTAAAAAGTTTTCTGTAGAGCACCAAAACAGCGCTATGAAAGTCGGTACCGATGCTGTTTTGCTTGGCGCGATAGCCGGAGTTCATGATGCCGAAAAAATACTCGATGCAGGAACAGGCTGCGGTGTGATAGCGCTTGCCGCAGCGCAACGAACAGAAGCAGAGATTCATGCCATAGACATCGATCGGGATTCAGTGAAGGAAGCTGCACAAAACTTCCGAAATAGTCCCTGGCAAAACAGGATAACAGTACAAGAAATATCATTTCAGCATTTCGCAGAAAAAACGTCTTCGGCTTTCGATGTGGTAGTTAGCAATCCGCCCTTTTTTCAGAATGCTTTGCCTTCGCCTGTTGCTTCGCGCAATATAGCACGACATAATCAGGAGCTCTCTTTTCAGGATTTTGCAAAGGCAAGCAAAAACGTGCTGAAACCTGATGGAGAAGCCTGGGTGATTATACCGGTAAGTGAGAGTCATACGTTTATCCGGAATATGCTGCATTACGGCTTTCGGGTGTTTTACCAAATGCACATTTATCCCAAACCCAATCATGCTGCCAACCGCTGCATTTTGGGATTCGCCTCGTTTACCAATGATGTCATTTACGAAGAATTTACACTCACCATCCGGAATAACGACGGAAGCTATTCAGAAGATTATAAGAACATTACGGCTGAATTCTATATCCATTTTTAAATATTGAGTTCAGTTTAATAAGTTTTTAGTTGCGATGTGTTTAGGTGCTTATGTGTTTAAGTGTTTATGTGCGTTGGTATTTACGTAGGATAATATTTTTAAGTTCATAAATGCGTTTTTTTAATTTTTACATATGATTGTAGTTTAATAAGTTTGTATGTTTCTACGTTTATGAGTTATCTACCAGATAAACAATAAATTAAATTAAACAGGAGTTTTCATAATATTATGATAAACAGAATATTATATAGTTTTATACAGGCAATGGGTTCTTTTCAGACCCGCCTCAAATAAAAATAACGCTATTTTAAGAACTGTATAATATGGGTTTTCATTGTAAAAGCTATGACTGAATAGGGGTAGGTGTATGGAATTCTTTACTTTTGTAAAAAGCCAAATCATGAAAATAATCATCATAAACGGACCGAACCTGAATCTCCTTGGTCAGCGTGAAGCGGATCATTATGGAGATATATCTTTTGAAAGCTTTTTGAATACTATGAAAGCAAAATATCCTGCGATGCAAATCGATTATTTTCAAAGCAATATTGAAGGTGAACTGATTGACAAGCTCCATGAGGCAGGTTTTTCGTCTGATGGCATTATACTGAATGCCGGAGGCTATACGCACACTTCTGTTTCTATAGGTGATGCAGTTAGAGCTATAAATGCGCCGGTGATTGAGGTTCATATCAGCGCGGTTTATAAAAGGGAACCTTACCGGCATGCCTCTTATATAGCTGCGGCTGCTGTGGGAACGATAACCGGGTTTGGACTGAAAGGATATGAGTTGGCGTTGAATTATTTTTCTGAAACCTTATCCCGCTAAGGATAAAATTTGTGTGGGTCTAATTCTTTAAACGTGTTTTTTCTGTAGAGATAATGCTCTAAAACCATATTCCCTTGGTATATCATACTTACTTTACCAGGATTTAATTTAAGGCGTTTTGCTTTTAAATGTGGTAACATTTTATAAAAGTGGTAATGTGCTTTAAGCACAGAAGCCATCTCCGGGAAGCCACCAGAAAACAGAAACTTTATGGCAGCAATCCCATCCAATAATAATCTGACGAAAATGGTCCGGCTCAGATTTTCCTGTGGCA
>JBNJGK010000209.1:0-3114 GCA_051747665.1 Bacteroidota bacterium
ACAATTCCTGCCTATGGGAACACATTTTCTTTGGCATCTTTTTACAGGTTTTGGCACTTACTTTTTACTGGCATTTCTTTATAAAAATCAAATCAAAAAAACGGGCTAAACCTCAGCATAGCCCGTTTTTATCATCAATCAAATTATTTCTTTTTCAAAAAATCCCGAACCTGTTCGGCCACATTTTCTGCGGTATATCCCAGTTTTTCATCCAGCACACTGTAAGGGGCAGAATAACCGAAATGTTCCAGTCCGATTACTTTTCCATTGATGCCTGCAATATCCTTAAGCGCGTCGGGAAGTCCCGCTGAAAGACCAAATACAGGCACATTGGAAGGAATCACAGACTCGCGATAAGCTTCATCCTGGTCGAAAAACAGGTTTGGCGAAGGCGCTGAAGCTACATTTACCATAAAACCCTGCTTTTTCAGGATATCCGCACCGTTTAGCAGCGTAGACACCTCAGAGCCATTGCCTATCAAAACCACATCCGGTCTTCTGTCGGCTTTCCGCACCAGGTAAGCACCTTTTTCAGCGCCATGAGCTTCGGCAAAACGGTCTTCACCCATCGGCGCAATATCCTGAATTCCTTGCCGGGAAAGCACCAGCGCTGTAGGAGTTTTTTTGTTTTCCATGGCCATTTTCCAGGCTACCTTCGTTTCGGCTGAATCTGCCGGACGAAGCACTAACATGCCGCGTCCTCCGGAGTGATTTCTGAGCTTTTCAAGCAACCTGAGCTGTGCTTCCTGCTCTACAGGCTGATGCGTAGGACCATCCTCCCCTACCCTGAAGGCATCGTGTGTAAACACATATTTTACAGGAAGCTCCATTAGCGCTGCCAGTCTGATAGCAGGTTTCATAAAGTCAGAAAATACAAAAAACGTCCCTGTAACCGGAATCACTCCGCCATGCAGCGCTATGCCATTGGCAATGGCTCCCATCGTAATTTCAGAAACACCGGCATGCAGGAAAGCTCCTGAAAAATCATTCCGTGCAAGCGCTTTGGATTTCTTCAAAAAACCTTCGGTTTTGTCGCTGTTGGCGAGGTCTGCAGAAGCAACGATTATATTATCCAGTTTTTCAGCAAAATGCGCCAACACATTTCCGGATGCTGCTCTTGTGGCTATGTTTTCTTTGTAGGCGATACTCCTAAAATCAATTTCCGGAATTTCGCCCTGAATCATTTTATCGAGTTGTTCCGCTTTCGCGGGATTTTCCTTTCGCCAGGCCTGCTCCTGGGTCTTTCTTTCAGCCACACTTTTTCGTTTTTCCGCCAAAGCCTCTTCATAAAGCTCTTGCGTTTCTTCAAAGATGGCAAACGGTTGAGCAGGATCCGCGCCAAGCGCTGTCAGGCTTTTCTCCACATCTGCCCCAGCTTTGGAAACCGGCTGCCCGTGCGTAGACGATTGCCTTTCAAAGCTTTTCCCGTCGGCTGTCAGCAAGCCTTTACCCATTGCTGTTTTTCCGATGATCAGGAATGGCCTTTCGGTTTCCTGATTTGCGGCATCCAGCGCTTTACGGATCTGATCCGCATTGTTTCCATCAATGGTCATCGTAGCCCATCCCCAGGCTTCATATTTTTTAGCCGTATCTTCTGAAGTAGTGGCCTCTGTCTCGGTAGAAAGCTGAATATCATTCGAGTCGTAAAACATCACGAGGTTACCTAAGCCTAAATGCCCGGCGATTCTTCCGGCACCCTGTGAAATCTCTTCCTGGATTCCACCATCGGAGATAAACGCATAAACCTTATGTGCCGTCCAATCCCCAAAACGGTGCGCCAGGAAACGCTCTGCTATGGCCGCTCCCACTGCGTTGGTATGGCCTTGACCTAAAGGACCGGACGTATTCTCCACACCGCGTGCAAACTCCACTTCAGGATGACCTGGAGTAGGACTGCCCCATTGCCGGAATTGCTCCAATTCATCCCGGGAATATTTCCCGCATAAGGATAGCACACTGTAAAGCATGGGCGACATATGTCCCGGATCAAGGAAAAAGCGATCGCGGAAAAACCACTGCATATCATCCGGATCAAAATTTAAATACTCTGTATAAAGAATGTTGATGAAATCAGCTCCCCCCATGGCGCCTCCCGGATGACCCGATTTGGCCTTTTCTACCATGGCTATGGATAAAGCCCTGATGTTGTCTGCTGCTTTGTTGATTCTCTTATTGTCTTTTTGCATCATATTGTGTTTTTATTTTTTGAGCATAGTTTAAAAAGCACTGATTATTATAATTTGCATCGTTTATGTGAATGTTGTGCAAATACATTTTACAACATTATTGTCCGGTAAAATAATTGAGATTTCTTACCGAAGCTTCGGTATCGAAATGACGAGGCTTTCAGAGTATTGTGAAGAGAGGGGCTTGGTGGCGGCGAAGCCACCACCAAGTCCCTCCTCAACAATGTAACAATCTGTCATTTCGAACCGCCTGAGGCGGTGAGAAATCTTATTAATCTCTAATTCATTTTTATCGAACAACAATGATTTTATAATTTAAATATTTGTTTTCCAATTCTATAACTTATTAACTTACAAACATATTAAACCGAACTCATTTTTTATATCCTAATTTTTTGAATAACGTTTTGCAATGGGTCAGTTGTGCTTCAGCCCTGTAATGTTCAAACTCCCACCTTTGCGGATATCCATTTCTTAATCGCTCAAAACTTTCAGGATTATCCCGTAATTTTTTGTCGTCTTTGCGGATATCGTAGGTCTGCAAAATCGCATCATAAACATTACACCTTTCATCTGAAGAATCTGCTTCAATCTTATCATGAGTCGGTTGTGGCATTTCAGGTTCCCAGCTCCCGAGCGGAAACCCAAAATATCGTGCCGCTTCACGAATTACAGTTCCTGAAGCATTTGCCTTTCCATCAACACTATAACCCGCAATGTGCGGGGATGCCAGAAATGCATCCCTGAGCAGTCCGGTGTCAATATCAGGTTCGTTTTCCCAAACATCCAAAACATAATGTAAACGGTCTGCATGCCTTTTTAAGGCTCCCGTATCTGCTACAGCTCCTCTGCTGGTATTGATGAGGTAGCTTCCGGGCTTCATTTTTCTCAAAAAGTAATCATTTATCATATGAAATGTCGCATCTTC
>JBNJGK010000210.1:0-3074 GCA_051747665.1 Bacteroidota bacterium
TACATTGGGCACGCTGTTTGTTTTTCCTTAATTTTGACGCAAATTCGATTGCATGCATTGGAAACTTTTATTGATTACGTTTTGGGCCTTCATTTCGGTAAGTTCGTATTCGCAGGAACCGGATTCCTCCAATAAGCCCCTGCCCGATTCTGCTCAAATTATGAGCCCTGACAGCCTTACGGGTATGACACAAGCCCGGCAGGCCGACTCCACGGTTGCAGATACAATGCCATCACAAAAATTCGACCTTCAATACTACTACACGATTAAAGACAGCACTGCTGTAGACAGCGCAACGGTGCAATATTTCATGCTGGAAAATGAATGGTTCATGCCTGCTGAAATAAAGCACATAGACACTACCCTCAGGGATTTTCATTATACGAACCCGGTTTATGAAAAACAAAATTTTTATCAATCATTGGGTAATACCGGTCTTGCAGCAAAAAACCTTTACTATGACCCGGAATTCAGAAGCGGTTTCCGCTATGGAATCCGAAGCTTTGATTTATACAACGTAAATGAAAACGCATTGCGTTTTTACAATACGCTCCTGCCCTACTCTAAAGCATTTTATAAAATGGCTCCCGATAAGGAACAAATCCTGAACTTTGTGCATAGCCAGAGTGTATACAATACGGTAACTTTAGGTATGGATGTCCAAATTATTAATTCTGTAGGCGCATACCTGAACCAGAAATCGCAGGACCGGCGCGTAGGTCTTACAGGGCATTACATTTCCGATAACAAACGGTATACCGCAGCAGCGTTTTATTCGCACAACAAGTATGATATTAAAGAAAACGGCGGTATTGCGGATGAGGCTGCCTTTGAAAACAACGAAGAAACCGACAGGCTGCTTTTTGATATTAACCTGACCGACGCCAACAACCTTACCAAAGACGCAACGCTTTATTATCGGCATTCTTTTGAGCTGAGCCCTACCAAAACCTCAGCCGATTCTGCTGAAATGCTGAGAAAAACACCGTTCAATTTCGGAAGGGTTTCGCATACCTTTAAGTATTACAGGCAGGGCTTTAGTTATCAGGAAAAGTATAACCGGGAAAATGAGAAGCCCTATTTTTATCAAAATTATTATGATGACACGGTTTCCACACACGATTCCTCTTACTATCATACCATAGAAAACACCTTTTCATGGAAAAACTCCAGGCTTTACCGCACGAAAAAGTCATTGGGTTTCGACTTCGGCATCACGCACAGGGTTATTAATTTTCAGGATTCCATTAAGAATTTTGTGTATAACCAATTTGTGTTGCACGGCAGGATGTCTAAGACCCTTTACGGTGATCTGAAAATTGGCGGAGAAGCTGAATATGTGCAAGGCGATATTAATGAAAACGATTTCCGTATATCGGGGATTCTTCAAAATAAGTTCGGCGAGGATTTGATTCTCCGTGCTACACTGGACCAGGTCTCGAGGGAACCGGATTTCTTCTATAATCACTATTATTCCAATAATTTCAGATGGGACAACAATCTCGATAAGGAAAACATCATTAAAGCCGGCGGTGAAATCACATGGAACAACATCCGTATCGGCGGCAATTACTTTTTGCTTACGAATTACACATACCTGAATGAAGATGCATTACCTGAGCAGGCCGGCAAAAGCTTCAGCCTCATACAGGCGTATCTCTTCCCTGAACTGCAGTTTGGTCATTTTAGCTGGGATACATATTTGTATCTTCAAAAAGGTACTGACGAGAATTTTATCCGCGTTCCCTTTGCTGCGGGCAAAACCGCTTTTTCTTATCACAATTCACTCTTTGATAATGCCTTATACTACCAGGTGGGGCTTAACGTCATGTATCGCGATTTGCATTACGCCGATCAGTATATGCCGGCGCTGAAAAGCTTTTTCCATCAAGACCGCCGAAAAATTGGCAATTATTTTTATGGAGATGCCTACGTAAGTATCCGAATCAAAAGGGCAAGGCTAATACTAAAATACCGGCATCTTAACGAGGGAGTTACACCATACAAATATTACGACACGCCCACTTACCCTATGAAAGACTCGGGTTTGGAGTTTTCGGTTTCCTGGCGCTTCTATAATTAAAACTCTATGTACCTGAGTTTTTCAAAAATCTCATACACAGCCGGACAAGTCCGGGTGTTTTTCAGGCTGATATCCAAAGCCTGCTTGAACTTAGGGCGGTTGGTATGCGGGTAATCTGCGCAAGCTTTCGGCCTGTCAGCATAGATAGCACAATAATTGTCATCCCCGAGAAAAGGACATGGCGTTTGCCTGAAAACATAATCGTCCTCATCATCCATCCTGAGATATTTTTCCACAAACGCAGACGGTTTCATTTTGAGCTTTCGTGAAATCCTTGAAATATCATGGTCGGTTACAATGGGGCTAATTGTTTTACAACAGTTTCCACAATTCAGGCAATCAATATGTTCAAATGCCTCCTCATGAAGTTGATGAACTACATTATCTACGTTGCGGTTATGTTTTGTTTTGATTTTTGCTGCCAGCTTTTTGTTTTCCTTTTTCCTGGCATCGGCCCGGCTTTTCAGTGAGGATAACCCATACGGATCGTTCATTTTAATCCCCGCTCCTTCTTGATGGCATTGTATGCATCGGCTACCTTCTTAAACTTCGCTTCCGCTGATTTTTGCACATCCTCTCCCAAGTGAGATACCCTGTCAGGGTGATATTTCAGCGCCATCTTCCGGTAGGCTTTTTTCACCTCTTCATCGGATGCTGAAGGACTTATTTCCAGAATCTTGTAAGGTTGTTCCTGGTCTTTAACAAACATTGCTTTGATAGACTGGAAATCTTTCTGAGAAACACCCATATAACCGGAAATAGTCTCTATCATGCTGATTTCCTGCGAGGCGGTATGTTTGTCTGCCTGCGCAATCCCGAAAAGGAAATGCAAAAGCTGCAGCCGTGATGAGTAATCCATGTATTGCTTGATTTGCAGCGAAACATCCATCACTTTAATCTCTTGCTTGAGGATATCCCTGAGGATGGTCACCAACTGGTCTGCTTTTTGTTGCCCGAACTGATGGTCAAGAAAACTCTTCACATAATCCAG
>JBNJGK010000211.1:0-3055 GCA_051747665.1 Bacteroidota bacterium
TTTTTTTTAATTCAACGCATCAATAGCTGATTGATAATCGGGTTCCTGCGCTATTTCAGGTACTAACTGAGTATATTTCACCTTTCCAGATTCATCTATAACTACTACGCTACGGGCCATTAGCCCTGCCATCGGACCATCTGTAATTTCAATTCCGTAGTCGCGGGCAAAAGTGCTTTCAGGACGCAACTGCGTTGTAGATATCACTTTATCGAGTCCTTCTGTTGAGCAAAACCGGTTATGAGCAAATGGGAGGTCTTTGGAGACACTCAAAACCACCGTGTTTTCGAGATCGCCGGCCTGAGCGTTAAATTTACGTACCGAGTTGGCACACACATCCGTATCAAGACTCGGAAAAATATTTAACAAGATCTTTTTCCCGGCAAAGTCCTTCAGGCTTACATCCGATAAGTCCGTTTTGGTTAATAAAAAATCAGGCGCCGATTTTCCTTCCGTTGGAAGATTATCATTTGTGTGAATTGGATTTCCTTTTAATGTTATTTCTGCCATATTTTCAGTTTTTTTTGTTTGAACTTTATTTTGTTAATCATACAACCACCTTAAAACCGTTTTGTTTTCAGAAAATTGCTTGATATGTCAACAACTTTTGTTAATGAAATCATATACAGTTCCAATTAGTATAGATTTTGTATATTTAAAAGTTATAATCCTAAAAATAGTGAACGATGAACGACGAAAAAGATAAGACAGAAGAAATACCTAACGAAGAACAAGATGTTAACCAGCAAGCGCCGGCTTCAGATTTAGTGGTGCTATCAGATGTTTTACCTGATAATCTTACGATCATCCCGGTAATGAACCGCCCGATATTTCCGGGCGTGATGACACCGATGAATTTCGGCGGGCAGAAAATTATTTCTTCCCTGAAGCATGCCTACAACAATGAAAACGGGTATGTAGGCATCGTACTGGTAAAAGAGCAGGATGAACATGACTTTGAACGCTCTGAGCTATACAGCTTTGGTACAATTGCTAAAATATACCGTATGCAAACCGGGAATGAAAACCAGGCTCAGGTAATTTTACAGGGCCTGCACCGCTTTGAGTACGTCAAAACCCGGCAAACCAAAAATATCCTGAAATGGGATGTAAAGTACTATAAAGACCCGGAAGAAAAACCCGATGAAGTGTTAAAGGCTTATGCCAATAGCATTATTGGTTCCGTTAAAGAGCTTATCAATAAAAATGCGCTTATGCAGGAGCAGTTGCGTATGATTCTCTCCAACATACCCAACGACAAGCCTGGTTTGCTCATGGACTTGATATCTTCTATTTTATCAGCAGACTCTGAAAAACTACAGGAACTGCTGGAAAGCATAAACCTCACAGACCGAGGCGAAAAACTCCTGGTTCTGCTGCGCGAAGAGATAGAACTGTCAGAAATACAGGGTAAAATCCAAAAGCAAATTGACGAAAAGGTAAACAAACAACAAAAAGAGTTTTTCCTGCGTGAGCAACTCAAAGCCATAAAACAGGAATTAGGGATAGAGAAAGACGATAAATCGCAGGAAATTGAAAAGCTGAAAGACCGTATCAAAGACCTGAAGCTGACTGATGAAGTAAAACAGGTAATTGATGAAGAGATGGAGAAGATGCAGGTGCTGGAGCCTTCTTCATCAGAATATCAGGTTACGCGGGGCTACCTTAGTACCCTGACCGAGTTGCCCTGGGGCATTTTCTCTGAAGACAACACAGACATTAAGCGGGCAAGAAATATTTTAGACCGCGACCATTACGGGTTGCAGGACGTTAAAGACGCTATTTTGCAATATATTTCCACTATCATCAAACGTGGTACAATCTCAGGCAGCATCATTTGCCTGGTAGGCCCGCCAGGCGTAGGCAAAACCTCCGTAGGACGCTCTATTGCCCACGCTTTAGACAGGGAATTTTTCCGGTTTTCGGTAGGTGGCATGCGCGATGAAGCTGAAATAAAAGGCCACCGCCGCACCTACATCGGAGCCATGCCCGGAAAAATCATCCAAAGCCTGAAAAGAACCGGTACCTCAAACCCGGTAATCATGCTCGATGAAATCGATAAACTGGGTATTAGCTTTCAGGGTGACCCGGCCTCTGCCTTGCTCGAAGTGCTCGACCCTGAACAAAACAAGGATTTCTTAGACCATTACCTGGATGTGAGGTACGACCTGTCTAATATTCTGTTCATCACTACAGCTAACCAGATGGATACCATCCCGCGGCCTTTGCTCGATCGTATGGAGATTATCCAATTACCCGGATATATCATGCAGGAAAAGATAGAAATAGCCAAACGCTACCTTATTCCGCGTCAAGCCAGACGACACGGCCTGAAGATGAAGGAAATCAACATCACAGATAAAGCGCTGGAAATTTTGATAGACAGTTATGCCCGGGAGGCTGGCGTAAGAAACCTGGAAAAACGCCTGCAGAAAATCATGCGCAAAACAACCCTGAAGCAGGCTGAAGAGGGAATTGAGAAAGTAAATATATCACGTAAAAATGTGGAGGAATTTGCCGGCAAACCGGTATTTAATACTGAAAAACTCTACAACAAAAAAATCCCGGGAGTTGCTTTGGGATTGGCCTGGACGAGTATGGGAGGCGCCACACTATACATAGAAGCCAATTCTATCAGAAGCAAAAGCGGCAGATATAAACAAACCGGACAATTAGGCAATGTAATGAAAGAGTCTACTCAGATTGCCTATTCTTATGTTCGCTCAATATTATGCAAAGAAAACAAGTATTGCAAGTATTTTGATGAGCATGAAGTGCATCTGCACGTTCCGGCAGGAGCCACACCAAAAGATGGCCCTTCAGCGGGAATAACCATGGCGCTTGCCCTATACAGCCTTGCCGTTAACAAAGCCGTAGAAAAGGATTTGGCTATGACCGGCGAACTCACGCTAACAGGAAAAGTGCTGCCCATTGGAGGGGTAAGAGAAAAAACCATTGCCGCAAGACGCGTAGGGGTTCATAATTTGATTTTCCCGAAAGAAAATAAAAGTGATTTTGAAGCTTTGCCTGATCACCTTAAAGAGGGAATTACACC
>JBNJGK010000212.1:0-3049 GCA_051747665.1 Bacteroidota bacterium
ATTGAACCCGGAAGCGCTGCAAAACTCAGCAAGTTTCTTAAGGAAGCTGAATACAAATACCGGGTGGGAATGAAAGAGTTTGTTTACAAACCCTCGCTTTCGGTTACTGAGTTTTTTGATTTGCGCATTTTGAAGTCGCTTTTCCGGATGGGAATGTTTCAATCCATCCATCAGTATGTGAGAAAGAACTTTTCCGATCCCCGGTTAATTCAGATACTTGAGTTTCCGATCCTGTTTCTGGGTGCTGCGCCCAAGGACACGCCATCGCTTTATACTTTGATGAATCATGCGGACCTCACGCTGGGGACATGGTATCCTGACGGCGGGTTTTATGCTGTTATCAAAGGCATGGAAAAGCTTGCGACTGAGCAGGGGGTGAAATTCCATTATGATGCTGCCGTAGAAAGCATTTCGGTTGCTAATGGAAAAGCAAACGGCGTGGTGGTAAACGGTGAAAAGTACGAAGCCGATGTGGTTGTGGGGAGTGCAGATTATCATCATGTAGAGCAGCATCTGCTTCCTAAAAAATACCGAACATATTCTCAGAAGTACTGGGATAAAAGAAACATGGCTCCCTCTGCCTTGCTCTTTTTTATGGGTTTTAACAAGAAAATCAAAAATCTTTTGCATCACAATTTATTGTTTGATGAAGATTTTGACAATCATGCCGCTGCCATTTATGAGCAGCCGCACTGGCCTGAGCAGCCTTTGCTTTATGTTTCGGCCACATCCAAAACTGATAAAAATGTGGCTCCGGAAGGACATGAAAATGTGGTTGTCCTGATTCCTGTAGCTCCCGGAATAGATGGCAGCGAGCACATCCGTGAGGAGTATCGCGATTTGGTGATCAATCGTATAGAAACCCTTACGGGTGATAAAATCAAAGATAACCTGGTTTACAGCCGCTCATATGCGCATGAGGAATTCCTCGGTGAATACAATGCTTTTAAAGGCAACGCTTACGGACTTTCGAATACGCTAAGGCAGACGGCTATACTCAAACCTTCGATCGTACACAAAAAACTGCCCAATATGTTTTATACCGGGCAGCTTACAACACCGGGGCCGGGCGTGCCGCCTGTGATTATTTCCGGCCAGGTGGTTGCTTCACAGATTGCAAAAAGGTTTCCGTTATGATTTTTGTAAGTTTTTTTACAGAAACCGAAATGATGTTTTTGATGAATAACACAAAAAAGGGGTAAAACAAATGAAACAACTATTTGACAACGTCACGCTTAAAACCAGTAAGCTCACAACGAAGGCTTACTCTACCAGTTTTTCGCTGGGCATTAAAGCGTTAGGAAAAAAATACCAGAACCCGATTTACGCTGTATACGGGTTTGTGCGCTATGCCGATGAGATTGTGGATACGTTTCATGGATATGATAAAGAGAAACTCCTGAAACGCTTCCGTCGTGATACTTATCGTGCTATAGACGAAGGCATTAGTCTCAACCCGATTTTGCACAGCTTCCAGATGGTGGTTAATCAGTATGGCATTGAACGCGATTTGATTGATACGTTTCTGGACTCTATGGAGATGGATATTTACAAGCATCGCTACGATCGGCAGAACTACAAGCGGTATATACTGGGCTCTGCTGAAGTGGTTGGCCTGATGTGTCTCAATGTGTTTCTGGATGGCGACCGCGAAGAATATCAGCGTCTGAAACCCTATGCTATGAGCCTGGGTTCTGCTTTTCAGAAAATTAACTTTTTAAGGGACTTGCACGCGGATGTAAACAATTTAGGGCGCACTTATTTCCCGGAGTTGAATGGCGGAAAGTTTGATGAAGCAACCAAAAAACAGATAGAAGACGATATTGAAGTTGATTTCAAAGAAGGGTATGAAGGAATAAAGATGCTGCCCAAAAGCACAAGATTTGGCGTTTGGTTAGCGTATGTATATTTCTACGCACTTTTCAGGAAAATAAAAAAGCTTAAGCCTGAGGTGATTATGAATGAGCGGGTTCGTATTCCAAACCGGAGAAAATATCGTTTGTTGTTTATAACTTACATCCGTCACAGCTTTAACATCTTATAGTCATTTCTGTTACTTTTGCAGTGACAAAAATCGAATGAACAAGCTTTCAGTAAAGAAGGTTTTATTCTTTAAAAAATGTGATTATGGAAAGTCAGGAAGAAAAGGTAGTATTGGTCGATCAGAACGACAGGGATTTGGGAGAAATGGAGAAGTATGAGGCACACCGCCGGGGAGTACTGCATCGTGCTTTTTCTGTATTTGCCTTTAACTCTGAGGGAAAGCTCATTTTACAGCGACGAGCCTTGTCAAAATACCATTCACCCGGCAAGTGGGCCAACACCTGTTGCAGCCATCCCCGTAAGGGTGAAAATATTGAGAGCGCCGGACACCGCCGCCTGATTGAGGAAATGGGTTTTGATACCCGGCTTGAGAAAGTATTTTCTTTTGTTTATAAAGCAGATGTAGGGCAGGGCCTGATTGAGCATGAGCTCGATCACGTATTGGTTGGTACTTTCGATGGCGAGCCTCAGATTAATCCTGATGAAGTACATGAATGGAAAGCCGAAGATATGGAAGTGATCCGAAAAGACATTCGCGATAACCCGGAGGATTACGCTGCCTGGTTTAAGATTATTTTTGAGCGCGTGTCTGAGTTTTATCATGAAAAAATATCAGCCCGTTAAGTATGATTTGGATAGCTTATTTGGTGACGACTTTAGCCGCCTTCTTTTTTATGGAGTTTTTTGCGTGGTTTATGCATAAATATGTGATGCATGGCTTCATGTGGAACTGGCATCAGGATCATCATATCCCGCATGATAAGAAGCTGGAAAAAAACGATCGCTTTGTTTTGCTCTTTGCTGTGCCTGGAATTGCTTTCCTGGCTGCAGGATTTCAGTTTGCTGCTCCTTTCCTGCTTGCTGTGGGAGTGGGTGTCAGTTTGTACGGACTGGCGTATTTCCTCTTTCATGATGTATATGTCCATCAACGTATCAAAACATTTAAAGTAGCATCCAACAAATACCTTAGAGCAACTAAAAAAGCGCATCTGGACCATCATAAACC
>JBNJGK010000213.1:0-3022 GCA_051747665.1 Bacteroidota bacterium
TCAAAAGCTGAAAATCAGCAAAACGCTTTAAAAACAGGAAAGATTTTTGTAAGTTTGGCACGCTTAATAATCAAAATCAGATTGCCCATATGAACAACACAATTGGAATCAGACACGAAGATAAATATGCTATGGAACGGCGTGTAGCTATTCCGCCGCAGCATGCCCGCAGACTTATTGAAAAGCATAACCTGAATATTTTAGTAGAGAAATCGGCTAAACGGGTTTTTACGGACGAGGAGTATCGTAAAGCCGGTGCAAAGGTTGTGGATAACCTGAAAGAAGCGCCTGTTATTTTTGGCGTTAAGGAAATGCCGGAGCAATTTTTTGAAGAAGACAAAACGTATGTTTTCTTTTCTCATGTAATCAAAGGCCAGTCATACAACATGCCCATGCTTCGTAAGATGATGGATAAGCGGTGCAATCTTATTGATTATGAAAGAATTGTGGAGGAATCCGGCAAGCGGATAATCTTTTTTGGCCATTATGCCGGTGTGGCCGGGATGATTAATTCACTATGGTCATTCGGGCAGCGCCTTAGGGTGAAGGGTGTTGAAACGCCATTCCAAAAGCTGAAGCAGGCGCATAAGTATGATTCGCTCGTAGAAGCAAAGCAGGCCATTTCTGAAGCAGGCTTTGAGATAGTCCGTAATGGCCTTCCAGAGGGAATAGACCCTATGGTGGTGGGGATTACCGGCTATGGAAATGTATCTAAAGGCGCCCAGGAAATACTGAGCTTGCTGCCGGTGAAGGAAATTACTCCGCAAGAGCTGCCCGAACTGAAAAAACAAAGGAATCTTCCTTCCAATGTGTTGTATAAAGTGGTGTTTAAGGAAAAAGACCTCGTAAAACCCATTTATCCGTCAGATGAGTTTGTATTGCAGGATTACTATGAGAATCCGCAAAAGTATCAAAGCGATTTTGAGCAATATATTCCTCATCTGAGTATTTTAATGAACTGTATGTATTGGGATGATCGCTATCCGCGGATAGTAACCAAAGACTATCTGGAAAAGCTCTACAGTCAGGGGGAACCTCATCTGAAGGTTATCGGTGATGTAACCTGCGATCCGGACGGTTCTGTAGAATGCACACATACGGGAACTGAAATCGAGGACCCGGTTTTTGTGTATGATCCGCTTTCGCGGGATTATAAAATGGGGTTTGAAGGCCGGGGGATCCTGGATATGGCTGTGGATATACTCCCCAGCGAATTGCCACGCGAATCCTCCGAATCTTTTGGGAATGCTCTGGAAAAGTTTGTGTACAGCATTGCCACAGCCAATTATGAGCTGGACTTTGAGGAGGTGGATTTGCCGTCGCCAATCAAAAAAGCCATGATATTGCATCGTGGGGAGCTGACACCGGATTATACCTACTTGAAGGAGTTTTTGGAGGCCTGATAGTTATCAGAAGATTTGGAAAAGTGAAATCCGGATAAACGATTCTATGAAATTGCAAATACAGTAAAACAGATTGATTTTAAATAAATATTTTATGGGATGAATTTTTTTCTTTAAGGATAAATTTATTTCCTTAGCGCAATAAAAACAATAAAATTAAGAAAGCAAATGCAAACAATTTTGGTATTAGGCGCAGGGATGTCATCAACATCCTTAATAAAATATTTGTTATCAAACTCAGAAACTTACAACTGGAAAGTAGTTGTAGGCGATAAATCGAAAGAACTGGCCGCCAAAAAATGCAATGGCCACCCCAATGCTGAGGCGATTTTTTTTGATGTATATGATTCAGAACAACGGCAGAAAGCGATTTCCGAAGCCAATGTAGTGGTTTCTATGCTGCCGGCGCGTATGCATTATCTTGTTGCTGTAGACTGCGTAGAGAAAGGCATTAGCATGATTACAGCATCCTATGTTTCAGAAGAAATCAGGGCATTGCACGAACGGGCAAAAGCCAACGATGTCCTATTGCTCAATGAAATGGGAGTAGACCCGGGCATCGATCACATGTCAGCCATGGAGGTGATTGATCGCGTCCGTGAAAAGGGAGCGCAGCTTACGGCTTTTGAGTCAGCTACCGGTGGCTTGGTTGCTCCGGAGCATGATAACAACCCCTGGAACTATAAATTTACATGGAATCCCAGGAATGTTGTTGTAGCCGGACAAGGGGTTTCGAAGTTTTTACACAACGGAAGACTGAAGTTCATTCCCTACCATAAACTTTTCAGCCGGACAGAACAAGTAGAAATCGACGGATACGGCGATTTTGAGATTTATCCCAACCGTGATTCCATGAAATATCAAAATATATACGGCCTTAACGGGATAAAGACTTTGTTCCGGGGAACGATCAGACGATCCGGGTATTCCAATGCCTGGGATGTTTTTGTTCAACTGGGCATGACGGACGATTCTTATCGCATTGAAAACAGCGATATGTTAACGTATCGTCAGTTTATTGACAGTTTCCTGCCTTATGTAAAAGGAAAAAGTGTCGAGGAAAAGCTTGCGGACTATCTGGGAGTTGATCTTGAGTCAGAATGCATGCACAAGCTTAAGTGGAGCGGAATTTTTGAGACTGTACCGATAGGATTAAAAAATGCCACGCCGGCTGAGATTTTGCAGCATCTTATTGAGCCGAAGTGGAAACTGGGTGATGAAGAGAAGGATATGATTGTTATGCGCCATCTTTTTCAGTATGAAGAGGATGACATCCAAAAGGAAATTACATCCACGTTAGTGGTAAAAGGCAATAACAAAGAAAATACAGCGATGTCTGTTACTGTGGGAATTCCGGTGGCTATTGCTACCAAACTTTATCTGACCGGGAAATTTGAAGAAACAGGCGTTCATATTCCTATCCGCAAAGATATTTATGAACCTTTGCTGGAAGAATTAAAGGAGTTTGGTATTGCCTTTCATGAAGAAGAGAAAATTTTAGAATAAACTTAAAAAACTACTACTATGAAAAACGTATTGATCCTTGGAGCAGGCCTGGTGGTAAAGCCTATGGTCCGGTATCTTCTCGACCACCAGTATGAAGTGACGGTCGCCTCACG
>JBNJGK010000214.1:0-3009 GCA_051747665.1 Bacteroidota bacterium
CGTTGGGGAAAAACTCACATCTGTTCCAGACAACAAGCGTTTTTACAGAAAGTCACTCAAAATGATGAACCTGCGGCGCAAGATGCTGGATGAAGGTGTTTTTGACTGGGGAATGGGCGAAATCCTGGCATACGGCACTTTGCTGGAAGAAGGGTTTCCCGTCCGCCTCAGCGGTCAGGATTCACAGCGCGGAACTTTCTCACACCGTCATGCCGTGATTACCCTGGAAGACTCTGAAGAAAAATATGTACCTCTTAACAACATAAGCGAAAAACAAGCCCGTTTTGAGATCTATAACTCACCGTTGTCAGAATATGGCGTATTGGGTTTTGAATACGGTTATTCGCTCACAACGCCTTACAGCCTTACCATTTGGGAAGCACAGTTTGGAGACTTCAACAATGGCGCTCAGATCATCATAGATCAATACATCAGCAGTGCCGAAGAAAAATGGAATATCAAAAACGACCTGATTATGTTGTTGCCTCACGGGTATGAAGGACAAGGCCCTGAGCATTCCAGCGCAAGACTGGAGCGCTTCCTCACAATGAGCGCAGAAAACAATATGCAGGTCATAAATCCAACTACTCCGGCTAACTTCTTTCATGTGTTGCGCCGGCAACTCTACCGGGAGTTCAGGAAACCGCTGATTATACTAACGCCCAAAAGCTTACTGCGGCATCCTGAATGTGTTTCCAAAACGGATGAATTTACCAACGGGAAGTTTAAGGAAGTCATCGATGATGAATCAGCCAATCCCGATAAGGTAACAAAAATACTGCTCTGCAGCGGCAAAGTCTATTATGATTTGATTGCAAGGAAAAAGGAATTAAAAGACGAGGAAACGGCCGTTGTAAGGCTGGAACAAATCTATCCGCTGCCGAAAAATCAACTTATGAGTATTATCGATAAGTATAAAAAAGCCGAGCGCTGGTTATGGGTTCAGGAAGAGCCTGAAAACATGGGAGCATGGCACTTTATGCATGTAAACTTTAAGGAAGTGGATTTAAAACTCATCTCCAGGCCACCAAGCGGCAGTCCGGCCACGGGCTCAAGCAATTTCCACCAGATACAGCAGGAGAAAATTCTGGATAAAGCCTTCAGGCAATGCAACTGCCACCGTCTCGATGAGGAATGCCAGATGGTATGCATCGGCAATCGCTGGCGTACGTTTCAGGAACAAGAACAAGAAAAAACAACTGTGAACAAGTAAACCGCAAATCACCTGATTATGAATATAGAAGTAAAAGTGCCCAGCCCGGGCGAATCGATTACAGAGGTACAAATAGCCAACTGGCTGGTAGAAGACGGCGCATACGTTGAAAAAGACGATGAAGTGGTGGAAATAGATTCGGATAAAGCTACCCTGAGCATCAGCGCCGAAGACTCAGGCACCCTGAAAATAGATGTGGAAGAAGGAGAAACCGTAGATGTAGGCGCTGTAATTGCACACATCGACACGGAGGGTCAGCCCTCCGAATCAGAAAGCAAGCCTGAAAAAGAAAGCCAACCGGAAACCGGTCAGCAAGAAAAAGATAGCACATCAGAACCTGAGGAAAAGAAAAAGGAAGATACAAAACAAACAGCAAAGAAATCAGAAGAAAAGTCCGCTGATAAAAAAGCAGAACAAGCGAAAGAAACAAGCGAAAGTGATAAGGAAAAAATCCCGTGGCATGTAAGCCCGCTGGCAAGGAAACTCATGGAAGAACATGCCGTTACGCAGGACGATCTCATTTCGTTTTTCAGCCGGTATCGCGTAAGCAAGGCAGATGTAGAACATTATCTTGAAAATAAAGATGAAGCTCAACCTTCAGCAGGTAAAGATAAGCAGCAAACCATCGAAAAAATTCCGGGAGAATTTTCCGGAACAAGAGACACTAACCGCGAAAAGATGTCCACCTTGCGGAAAAAGCTAGGGCAACGATTGGTATCCGTTAAAAACGAAACGGCAATGCTTACTACCTTTAATGAGGTAGACATGAAACCGGTATCGGATATCCGGAAAAAATATAAAGAACTGTTTAAAGAAAAACACGGCGTTTCACTGGGTTATATGTCTTTCTTTACCAAAGCTGTTACAAAAGCGCTTGCCTTACACCCAACAGTAAACGCTCACATAGATAATAATGAAATTGTGTATCACCATTATGCTGATGTGGGCATCGCTGTCAGCGCCCCGAAAGGCCTGGTTGTTCCGGTATTGCGAAATGCCGAAACGATGACTATGGCCGACATTGAGAAGAATATTAAAGATATGGCCACCCGGGCCCGCAACAACAAAATTACACTTGATGAAATGACAGGTGGTACTTTTACCATTACCAACGGAGGCGTGTTTGGCTCTATGCTGTCAACGCCTATCATTAATCCGCCGCAAAGCGCGATTCTGGGTATGCACAACATTGTAGACCGTCCGGTGGTAATTGATGATGAAATCAAAATCAGACCGGTAATGTATGTAGCGCTCTCCTATGATCATCGACTTATAGATGGTAAAGAGTCAGTAAGCTTTTTATATAAGATCAAGGAAATGTTGGAAGATCCTGCAAAACTACTGCTCGGTGGTATAGAACCTGAGCAAAAGCTGTTAGATTTGTGACCGCTTTTAAGCTTTTAAATCATTAAATAATGAGAAAGAAAATAGATTTTCTGGTGATTGGAAGCGGTATCGCCGGATTGAGTTTTGCGCTGAAAACGGCTCCATACGGTAAAGTATGTCTTGTAACCAAAGACAAAGCCGATGAAACTGCAACACGCTATGCACAGGGAGGCATAGCGGCTGTGATGTATGATCCGGATACATATGAAAAACACATCCGCGATACAATGGATGCCGGTGACGATCTGAATGATGAGGAAATTGTGAGGATGACCATAAAGGAGTCTACATCCCGGGTAAAAGAGCTGATTGAATGGGGCGCCTCTTTCGACCAAAAAAAGGATGGGAAATATGAGCTTGGACGCGAGGGAGGACATTCGGAAAACCGTGTTTTGCATCACAAAGACAAC
>JBNJGK010000215.1:0-1242 GCA_051747665.1 Bacteroidota bacterium
GTAAAAAGATGCCAAAGAAAATGTGTTCCCATAGGCAGGAATTGTATCTGCCAGGAATCCATTTCCCTGAAAAGAAGCGCTAATGCAAAGGAAGGCAACATATAGAGAATGTATTTCAGATAAACAATTCGTTTTTGAAAATGCAGGATAATCAGCGGAAGCGTAACCATAACTCCTGTCAGGGCATAAGTCAGGTTTATGGCAAGTTTATCGGGTAAAATATTGAATATGAAAAAACGTAATGCTGTGAGAGGGATGATTACGATAGCCGTTAAATAGCCGTTTTTGAAAACGCGATACCAAAACAGGATGCTAAGCGACAGGGCAAGCAAAGCTACCGGGAAAACATCCATTATCAAAAAGAACCGGGAAGCCCGGAAAGCATGGTATAGTGTACTGCCTAAACTGCCTGTAATTACCAGCGCAGAGGCAAAAACAAGAAATTTATGCTCTTTATACTGCCTTCTGATTCGGAAAAGCCAATAAATAGCAGGCAACATATATAGCAATGAAGAAACTGCATTCCAGGGTTCTGCAATGAAGCGATCCAAATCTGTTTCCGTATAGACCGGACCGCCGTCCTCCAGTCTCTCATCAAACCATGGTTCCTGTATTTCCGGATTTATCATGTTTTTTCATTAAAACAAGATATGTCAGGGGAATGTTTTTTATCTACCTTGCTCAATGTCACTGATAAAATGTTTGATGATGGTTTTGATTGAATCAAGCCCGATGTCATCATAATTTACTTTGGCAGGATGAATAAACGAAACGCCCGAAATATCATCCAGGGATTTCATGTTTTTGAGAGAGGCTGCCTGACATACAAAGGCAAGGTCTAATGTAAAATAAGTCAGGCCGTTGTAGGTATAAGTGTTTGGCTGACTCATGAAATAGGTGTAATCAACCAGCCGGATGTTAAGCTCTTCCATGATTTCCCTTTCCAGCGCTTGCTCTGCCGTTTCGCCGATATCCACGAAACCACCTGGTAAATCAAGTTTGGCTTTGGCTGGAGCTTTGGCTCGTTTTGTAAACAGGATGTTGCTGCCTTCATCCTGAATGATGGCTGCCACAGCGCCGGCTTCGTTGATAAAAAAGAGAAAGCCACAGGCATCACATTTCAGATAACCGGCATCGTTATGAAAAGAAAGTCCGGGTTTTCCACAGGAAGGGCAGTATTTAAAAGCGTTTTTTGGGTGCATAGCTTTTTAAAATTACAAATTTCAATATCCAAATTCCAAA
>JBNJGK010000215.1:1342-2885 GCA_051747665.1 Bacteroidota bacterium
TTCTTTTTAGTGAAAGAACAGGTAAGCCATCAGGATGGCGGCGATGATACCGGTAAAGTCGGCGATCAGTCCGCAGCCAACGGCATGGCGTGTGTTTTTAATCCCTACTGATCCGAAATAAACAGCAATGATGTAAAACGTAGTGTCTGTGGCTCCCTGCACTGTGGACGCTACTCTTCCTACAAACGAATCGGCCCCGTAAGTATCCATTGCATCTACCATCATGCCGCGGGCGCCGCTTCCGCTCAATGGTTTCATCAGCGCTGTAGGTATAGCCTCAACAAAATCGGTGTTTATACCTATGGAAAGGAAAAACCAGCGCAATCCCTCCATCAGCATCTCCATAGCTCCCGAAGCCCTGAAAACGCCTATCGCAACCAGAATGGCAATCAGGTAAGGGATGATTTTGATTGCTGTGGGAAAACCTTCCTTAGCTCCTTCAATAAAAGCGTCATAGATATTTACCTTGTTTTTAACGGCGATTAGGATGAAGCTCATGATAATCCCGAAAAGGATAATATTGCTGGCGGCTGAAGAGATGACAGTGATTTTTTCCTGCGGAATACTGGAGAAATAGGTGATAATACCAATTATGACGGCTGTAAGTCCACCCAGGTATGCCAGGATGGTTTTATCAATCAGATTGATTTTCTGCACCACGCCAACGGCAATGATTCCCGCTAAGGTTGAAAAATAAGTTGCCAGCATGATGGGTATAAAAATATCTGACGGGTTAGCCGCACCCATTTGTGCCCGGTAAACCATGATGCTGATAGGAATTAGCGTTAGTCCTGAGGTGTTCAGCACCAGGAACATGATCATGGCATTGGTGGCCGTGTCTTCTTTTTTGTTTAGCTCCTGGAGCTGTCCCATGGCTCTCAGCCCGATGGGTGTAGCAGCGTTATCCAGGCCAAGCATATTGGCGGCTACGTTCATGGTCATAGTGCCATAAGCAGGATGATCTTTTGGTATTCCGGGAAAGAGTTTGTTAAACAGCGGTTGCAATCCCCTTGAAAATATGCGGATGACGCCACCTTTTTCCCCGATTTTGAGGAGCCCCAGCCAAAGCGTGAGTACGCCGGTTAAGCCCAGCGAAATCTCAAAACCGGTTTTGGCGTTGTCCATGGTGCTGTCCATGATACGCTGAAAAACCTCCACATCGCCCAGGAAAACCGCTTTCACAATCCCGAAAAGGAGGGCAATCGCAAAAAATGCAATAAAAAGATAGTTTAGCGCCATTCTTTTTAAAAATTTAAGGTGCTAATGTAAGAAGCTTTTTTGCTCATTCAAGGATGACGAGGCGAGAATTTGTTAATTCGTTGATTCGTTGATTCGTTAATTGGTTGAATTGTAAATTTGTGAATGGTATTTCAGAGATCAGAGATCAGAGATCAGAGATCAGAGTTCAGAGATCAGAAGTCAAAAACCCGGAATCCGGAACTCGAAACTCGAAACCCGGAACCTTTACCCCGTGAAATGCGTAGCAAATTTCACTGGGGCGGAACCCGAAATTACAATAAATGACTATTAAATGACCACTAAT
>JBNJGK010000216.1:0-2870 GCA_051747665.1 Bacteroidota bacterium
CCACGAACCCCCTAATGAGTTTGGGATATTTCTAAAATTAAAAATGTTGGTTGTGTTTTGTATTTGATATTCCCAATGTAATTTTTGTATTTTTACTTGCTTTTTGACTAACGAAAACAACGATTATGGGAAAATTTGACTTTTCTAAGCGTGACAGTTTTGGTTCTAAATTTGGCGTGATTGCTGCTGCGGCTGGTTCTGCTGTGGGGCTTGGTAATATCTGGCGATTTCCGTATGTGGCTGGTGAAAATGGAGGCGCTGCCTTCCTTATCATTTATGTTTTGGCTATAATCATTATTGGGATGCCTGTGATGCTGTCAGAGTTTGCCATCGGACGGATGGCTCAGCGTAATGCCTTTGGGGCTTTCCGTAAGCTGGCTCCGGGAAAACCGTGGTACTTAATTGGTGTGATGGGTATTTTGGGCGCTTTTATGATTTTAGCGTTTTACAGTACTGTTGCAGGCTGGACCGTAGAATACCTGATTCAATCCGTTGGGAATAGTTTTAAAGGACAATCGGCTGCTGAGCTGGAAGCCTCTTTTGAAGCTTTTAAAACCAGCGGAACACACCCTGTGATATGGCAGTTGATTTTTATGGTGCTTACTGCCGGAATTGTGGTTTCCGGTATAAAGAGAGGGATTGAAAAGTATACAAAAATTCTGATGCCGGTATTGCTTTTGATCATTATCATAATGGTTATCCGCTCAGTAACATTACCCGGTTCAGGTGAAGGTTTGGCTTTCTTGTTTGCTCCTGATTTTTCTAAAATCACCGCTCCTGTGGTGCTGGAAGCGCTTGGTCAGGCTTTCTTTTCCATGAGTATCGGCATGGGTGTTTTAATAACATATGGTTCTTACATCCGGAAAAACGATAATATCGGAAACTCGGCTGCGGCCATATCAGGGGCTGATACGTTAATTGCCATCTTGTCTGGTGTAGCTATTTTCCCGGCGGTATTTGCCTTTAATATTGAACCTACCGCCGGTCCGGGATTGGTTTTTATAACGCTTCCCAGCATTTTTAACAGCATGCCTGCCGGTCACTTTTTTGCGATTTTGTTTTTTGTGTTGTTGTTAATTGCTGCACTTACCTCTTCAATTTCAGTTCTGGAAGTAGTAGTGGCATATGCTACAGAACAACTGGGTTGGCATCGCCGTAAGGCTACATTGATTGCTGCACTTACAATTGCAGTAGTGGGCGTGTTATGTACTATGTCGCAGGGCCCGTGGGACTACCTTTCAGCGTATGATAAAAACGTGTTCGATTGGCTCGACTGGATTTCAGCTAATCTGTTGTTGCCGTTAGGTGGGTTTTTGATTGTGATTTTTGCCGGATGGTTCCTCTCCAAAAAGCAGGTTAAGGATGAAATCACCAATCAGGGAACAACCAGCGCGGTATTGTTCGGAGCCTATCTGTTCATCATAAGGTTTATAGCGCCAATAGCAATCGGACTGGTATTTCTTTTTGGGCTGGGTTTATTGTGATGCTGGAGTTTTACATAAATCAAGAAATATTTTGATTGATATTTTTCAGGAGTAGACTTTTTTACAGAGTATTTAGTTGTTTGTATTGTAGACTTTTTGTGTATTTTTTCCACGCAAAGACCGCAAAGTGAAGAGCGCGGAGTTCGCAGAGAATGGGAGTTAATTAGCTCGCTACCAAGAATTATTTTGGTGGCAGAAGATTCAAAAGCTGGTGTTCCGATTGATGAAGATAAAAAATAATTTTGGATACAGTAACCAGATTTAATATCAAAGCATAATAATGCCCTGAATGGTTTCAGCTTTCTGGTAGCGTTCAATGACTTCGTCGGCATTCATCATGATTTCTTTGCCGCTTACGCTGATGAAATTTCCTTTACGGGATTTTTTATACTGAATGCTGGCTTCTTCCTCAAAAAGCTCCTGTACTCTGGCCAGTTTGGTAGGCTCATCGGGGATAATGAATTTAAAAAGATAAACACCCGGCCATGTGTGATTTTTGTTCAGGTTGGTTTTTAGTTTACTATAAAATTCCTGGCGTTTATCCATCTTTTGCCTCCTTTATCAGAATTGATTCTTCATCTAT
This sequence comes from Bacteroidota bacterium, assembly GCA_051747665.1. Classification (GTDB taxonomy): domain Bacteria; phylum Bacteroidota; class Bacteroidia; order Bacteroidales; family JAIPAH01; genus JAIPAH01. The sequence continues at coordinate 2,068 of JBNJGK010000216.1, forward strand.
TGTAACAATGTCACCCGGATGTAGTTTTTTTCTTTTCCGGAATTCTGTTTCTCCATTTACCAAAACAAGGCCGTCACTTATCAGGTGTTTGGCCTGCCCGCCGCTTTCAGCAAGATTTGTTGCTTTAAGCACCTGTATCAACGTGATAAATTCGCTGTGGATTTCAAGTGTTTGCATAAGGTTGGCAAAAGTAATGCTTTTATGTTTCCGGCTTAGATCAGGCGTGCTCTGCAGTTTAAATTTAACCGCATAAAGTACGCTTTATCATGTCAAATAATTGTTACTTTTGCAGTTCAAAATCAGACAGCAAAGGCGTTTTCCGGTATGTCAGACAAATCGTTTCCCAAAATTATTATTGATGAGGATATTCCCTTTATCCGGGGAGTGTTGGAGGACTATGCCCAGGTTCATTATCTTCCCGGAAAGTCGATTTCTCAGAATAAAGTGAAAGATGCTGACGGACTCATCATCCGAACCCGGACATCGTGTAACAAAGAACTGCTTGCAGGTGCTTCGGTGAGGTTTATTGGCTCAGCTACAACCGGCAAAGACCATGTTGATGAAGCCTTTTGTAATAAATCTGGAATCCAGTTTATACATGCGCCAGGATGTAACGCTGGCAGTGTAAAGCAATACGTGGCGGCGGCTTTGTCTGTGATTATGAAGAAGACAGCTTATTCTTCGAAGCAACTGACTTTGGGTATTATTGGCGCCGGTCAGATTGGTAGCAGGATACGTAAAATGGCTTCCATTCTGGGCTTTCGGGTGTTGACAAACGACCCGCCGCGGGAACGCCGGGAAGG
>JBNJGK010000217.1:0-2855 GCA_051747665.1 Bacteroidota bacterium
TGACTTTTTATCAATATAAAAATTGCACAAAAATTTATATAATTATTTGTTTTTATGGAGATTTTAGTAATTAGGCTATGCTTAGCTTGACGCGTATGCGGAACAGGGCTTGATTTTTTTGATTCATTTCCTTTAAAAACTGAGAAAAAAGGCAAAATTAATTTAATCAGGTAGAAGTAGTAGTATTATGGAGTCAGAAGTTTCATTGTTATATAAAACAGTAAATTTTTGCTCGTCAAGTTTTGGGAAAACAGGAAATGTTCAATAATATCCAAAACAAGAAGCAAGGATAAAGTTTACTTTCGATCCAGAAAAATGATAAATATTTTAAAGTTTGATGGAACAATTTTCAGGCTGTTTTATCCGTATTAGAAAAAATAATATGTCAACCATCATTTGCAGTTATAATGATATTATTGCCACGAAAGGATTTTTAGATGGATTGTCCCATGTGCGGCAAGATTTTGGAGCGAATTGACCGACCTGTTCCCGGAAGCTCGGATTCAAAAAGAATTTTTTATTGTGAACACTGCGGATGGGGCAAAAAGCAGCTTGAAGAAAAGGAAAGTCCCCCTGTTCAGGATAATTCTGTGCAGTCGACGGATTATTCATTGTCCACGTGGCTGAAACTTGGCGGTTTATGGGTTTTGTCTTTTGTGATTGTTGTTGTACCGTATAAACTTATCATTACTCAAATTCCGTCTCTTTTAAGCGGCTTTGATTCTGCGTTGTTTGATGCACAGGAAGTCAAATTCAGGTTAGACGAGGCTCTGAATCCAAATTACTGGATTGTCATGGCTGTTTATATCGGCATTTGCGGATTCTTTCAGCCTCCGGATGTCGACTGGAACGATATGGGATGGTTTGGCGGTTTGGTTAATAACCCGTTTTCCTATTCAGACGATATCAACAGGCTGAAATTTTGGTTTTTTCTGCTGATGATACCCGGTAAAATTATTGTGGCAACTATAACCGTTACATACCGGCTGATACGAACTATGATATAAAAATAAGTGTTTATACAAATGGTTTTTATTCTCGTGTCCAATCTCTGATTGGTAACGAGCCCAAAAGTAAACGGTAAACTTCTGGCCATTAAGTTATTCAAGCTTCACCTCCTGCTGCACGTGTGATCTGAATATCCGAAAACGTCTTATTCCAGGTTACTTGATTAGCAACGGCACATAAATGCGCCAAAGGGCACTGCCAACGTGCAGGATGCTTGTCCGCAGGTAGTTTATTCTTCAGCTGGTTTATCAAGTAAAGCGTCTGGGCATTATCCAGCTCCACCAGACACTGGTAATAAACTCGTTTATCAAGTTTATTCTCTGCCCAGCGATAAAGAAACGTATCTCTAAATTTAGTCACCAGGTTATTGATTAGTATATCCTTGTCCTGCTTCGTATCATAGCGAGCTGGATCTGGAGGATCTTTGATTTCAACAAAAAGGTAATGGTCAGAATATTCTACAACAAAATCAACGGCTTTCATGCAATGTGATAAACCATGGTAGGTTGCGGATGAATGGTCTTGCTCATCAAATTTGAAAGCATCTATAGCACCGGAAAAATTAAATTCAAGCGATCCTTCCTTTAAAATCATACCTTGTCACCTTTCATGCTTTTCTGGATTTCACGGGTGACCAAATCTCCAAAGGTATCATCAATAGCATTTGGTTCGATTTCAAGATAACTGGATGTCGTGGATCTTTCAATCTCAGCAGTTTCTTCGTTTCGAAACAGGCTGTGAAAAGAAATTTTGTCGCCTTTTTGTGACTGGAGATCAAACTCTTTAAGAATAATATAATCATGAGTTGTCAGAAAAATCTGTACACCAATGCGCTGTAACTCGATCAAAATGCCTACTATCGCTTTCATCAGTTTGGGGTTGAGGTTGGTTTCCGGTTCATCCCAGAATAAGGCAGATCCATTTAATAGAGTGCCATTTTGAATGAGTACCCAAAGCAGACCAAGCTTACGTAATCCTTCTGCTAAAAGAGTAAATTCAAGCTCACCTTGTTTGTTCCGCAGGAAAAATTCTTCATTTTTGGCAATAACTTTGCCATCCATTGCATTTTGTAAAAGTTCCAGAAGTTTCTTGCGTTGACCATCAGTAGGTCCTTTTAATGCCGGTAAAAAAGCTTTGCGAATAATGTCCACATAGATTTCTTCGAAATGAATTTCCCGTTCTTCATAAAGAGAGCGAAATCCCGGAGCATTTGCCATCATATCCTTGACTGGTATATAAGCTGATTCAAAAGGTGTTTCAGTCCAGGCTTTTGTCGACCCGGATATAGTTGCATTTTCTGGCTTGGTGGTATGATTTGAAAGTGATAATCTAAGGTTCATTGATTTTTTATTTGATTTTCTTGTGACCTCAACAAAGCCTTTGCTACTTGTTGATGATCGTTTTACCAATCGTCCAATCTGTTTTCCAGATGGGAAAAAAATATTATTGATTTTTTCGGCAAACCCATCCTTACTTTTTGCAATATCACTGGCAGCATAGGCGGCTTTGAGAATATGCGTTTTACCGGTTCCATTTTCTCCGACAAATATATTTATACCAGGAGAAAAAACGACCTGCAGTTTTTCAAAAGCAGTAAATTTCTCAAATTTAATTTTTTCAAGCATGCCAGAACCTCCTGTTGAATAACTATTGGCCAGTTTTTAAAGCTATTACTGAATCAGCTCCGATGTTTTTTCTGCAAAAAAGATTCAAATTGTTTAATAAGAAAATTCAAATATCTTGGCAACATTGTTTTAAGTGTAAAAAATGCTTTGCTATACTGACAAAGGCTGCTCAGGTTCCCTTGCAATTTCGGCTACAAGAAGTGGATTACCGTCGTTATCTGA
>JBNJGK010000218.1:0-2826 GCA_051747665.1 Bacteroidota bacterium
ACTTCTCAAAATGTAAAATTGCACTTCAAACTTATCTGACCGAAGGAGAAATCTTATCAATCTTTAACGAATCAATGCAAAAATTATATTAATCAAACAATCAAAGCTCCTAAATAAGTATATATTTTAACACCTCAGAATTTAATAGTTAGTTTTTCAGGAAATTTTGCCCGGAGAATTCTTGAAATGCACGTCCCTTTGCGGGAAAGGGATGGTAACCTTGTTATTGCGGAATTCCTGGTCGATGGTAAAACGCAAGTCACTTAAAATATTCTCAATTCTGAAGGTATGTTTAGACCAGAAAAAGAGCCTGAAATCCAGCGACGAATCTCCAAAATCCTCGAACCTGACAAAAGGCTCTTTGGATTGTGAAATGCCGGAGTGTTTTTTAGCTTCAGCTAAAAGGATGCGTTTAACCAATTCTGTATCTGAACCATAAGCTACGCCAACAGCCAGTGAAAAGCGCGTTAACTCATTATTGTATGACCAGTTGATGACATTGTCGCTGATTAGCTTATTATTGGGAATCAGCATGTCAATATCATCACGAGTTATGATTTTGGAAACCCGGAAATCAATGTCTGTAACTCTTCCAACAACGCCTTCCACTTCAATAACATCGCCAACTTTTATCGCTTTTCCGAAAAGCAGAATAAAACCGGCAATTACGTCTTTAAAAACATCCTGAATGCCAAGCCCTATACCTACAAACAAGGCTGCTGAACCGGCCAGGAAAAAGGTTAACTCTAAACCCATGCTTTCCAGACCGATGAGGATGGCACTTATGATGATGATATATTTTGATAACTTTTGCAGAATATAACTCTGACTCGAGGTTAATTTCTGACTTTGTCCGGGTTTGCGAAATATCTTGTTGATTAAGGAAATCACAATTCTTGTGATGATGAACAAAATAATTAAATAGAGGATACTCTGTACAGAAATGGTGGTTTTTTCCGTGTCTATCAATGTAAATTGCAGCGTCTGTTTTATTTTTTCAATTACATCAACAAAAGTCATAACTAATTATTTAGTTTATCGGAATTGAGCTCATTAAACGGAATAAAAACGGTGATTACACCCATAGCATAGGGTGCAATTTCATACGGATTATATATAAAATTGATCCCTTTATTCGTAATACAATAATTGGATGATGTCTTAACTACATCGTTAAAAAACCCAACAGAACGCAGCGATTGGCCTGACTGAAGGCTGTTGTTTTCCCGTAGTTTTTTGTTTATGAGTTTATTCAGTTGGTCAATTGCAGGTTTATCCAGTAAGGAATCCAGCGAGATTAAATCACCGGTATCCAAATCAAAATTAATTACAGTATTGTGCAGCATACCATGAGCGCCACCTGTAAATGCGTATTTCGAAATATTTACTGAAAGTCTTTTGTCATCAAAATAAATCGGAGAAACCTGATAGAAATTTTTCCAGTTACAGGCATAGCATTCGTCACCATAATTTTTATAAAGTTCTTGGTTAGCAGAAAGATATTGTTTTTTAAACTTATTGGATAAACTGCTGAATAATTCATCAAATGCGGTTAAATCTGATGCTGTGTCATTAGTTAAATTTTTTACTATAGAGGCATAAATATCACCAGACCTACTGTCATCAGGAAAATCTGGTCTTACAAGGGTCAGGCTGAAATTGCCTCCGGGCCCGGCATCGTTGCTGTTTAGACGAAACTTTGCCGAGTCTGAGAATTTGTGGAAAATAACCCCCGTCTTATCTGCTTTGCTTAGCTCAAAGGGCAATGCATCCAGTGGTTTGTTGGTAAAAGCATCAAACAAGGTAACCCTGTACTGATTAATCCTTTTGCCTGTAAATGTTTGAAAACCGGTATCTGATGAAACAAAACCTTCAATTTGGTTATTGCTCTGTTGAAACGAATAGTGAACACCATCTTCCTTATGTTCTAAATAACGGATAGTATCTTGCGCATTTGTCGTGTGAATTATGAGAAACAGAAACAAGAAAGGAATATAGTTTTTCATGGCTTATACTTTTTTAACTCATTTAAAGAAAGGTACAACAAAATGTTGATGACGATTTGTTTCATAAGTGATTAGTTCCTGGGTCCAAAAATGACACTTCCCAGCCTGACAATGGTGCTGGATTCTTCTATAGCAATTGGATAATCAGAAGACATTCCGGCAGAAATATGATGAAAATCAGGATTATCACTAAAGAATTCTTGTTTCAGTGTATCAAATATATTTTTGAGTTCTTTGAATTCCCGGCGAATCTGCTCTTTGTCGTTGGTAAAAGTGGCCATGCCCATAACACCTTTGATATTAACGTTTGCGGCATTTTTAAAAACGTCAGATGTGAGGATATCCCTTGCTTCATCAAGGCTCAGACCGAATTTCGTGTCTTCTTCAGCTATATGAAACTGCAATAAACCATCCACAATACGGTCTGCCTTGCGGGCTTCTTTATTAATGGTTTTGAGTAGTTTAAGGCGGTCAATAGAATGTATGAGGCTTACGAAAGGCACGATATATTTAACTTTGTTCGTCTGCAAGTGGCCAATGTAATGCCACTGAATGTCCTCAGGCAACTCCGGCTGCTTTGAAATCATTTCCTGAGCTTTGTTTTCTCCAAATGCCCTTTGCCCGGCTTCATAGGCTTTAAGAATATCCTCAACCGGCTTGGTCTTCGAAACCGCCACGATTTCAACATTGTCTGGAATGCTTTCGCGTAACTTATTTAGGTTTTCTGTAATGTGCATGAATTGAAATGGTGTTTTTACAAAAATAACAAGAATTGATTTAAGTTTATAAGTTTTTAGGTTGCTAAGTTTGTAGGTTACTA
>JBNJGK010000219.1:0-2805 GCA_051747665.1 Bacteroidota bacterium
TGGTATTTAGCAAATGAGTCAGAGCAAATACAGAATCAGTGATAATCAGTCAAATCTGTGTCATCTGTGTGCAATATTTTAACATATGAAAAATCTAACAACCTATCTGTTATTGTTATTCTTTTTGGCAGCCTCATGCAATAATTCATCAAAAAAGGCAGAGCTAATAACATCCATAAAGCAGGGAGACATTATCTTTCACGAATCGAAATCAGCGCAAAGCAAGGCTATTCAAATAGCGACGAAGTCAAAATACAGCCATATGGGGATCCTTTACAAGGAAGGAAGTCAGTGGTACGTTTTTGAGGCTGTTCAACCAGTGAAGCTTACACCTTTGTCTGTCTGGATTAAGCGGGGAAAGAATAATCATGTTGTGGTTAAGCGTTTAGCAAATCGGGAACAATATTTAAGCGATAAATCCTTACAAAAAATGAAAGCTATAGGCGAAAAATACCTTAACCGGGATTATGATATCTATTTTGAATGGTCAGACGAGAACATTTACTGCTCTGAATTAGTGTGGAAAATCTATTTTGAAGCATTGTCAATCAGGATAGGGGAGCTTAAATCATTAAAAGATTTTGATTTAAGTAATGACCATGTCCAGGCAAAATTAAAAGAACGTTATGGAGATGCTTTACCTTTGGATGAGCCAGTTATTTCACCTTCTTCGATGTTTCATTCTGACAAACTTATTACCGTTTTCAGCAATTAAGGAACGGTTTTTGAATCTGAAAACGAAAATGTTTAATTTTGGATAGTCAGCATTAAAAGCAAAATCATGAATTTCAAAAAGTACCGGATGAGACATATAACCCTGCTGCTTTTTTTGATGTGGGCAGCCCCATCTGTTGCTAATGAATTCCGGGTTGTTTCCTTTGAGCATGATGAAAATGATTTAGCGGCATTAAAGTATGAAAGACATACCATTAATGGCGAAACTGCCGCCATCATTAAAGTGCTCACTTATCTTGACGGCGTTCGTTTTGAGAGCAACTCGGGTGTTGTGGGAGATGTGGTTTCAAAAACCGGCGAGTATTGGGTTTATGTGGTTCCCGGCGAAAGGAGGTTGCGTTTTATCAAGGATGGTTTTATTCCGATGGCATACAATATTCCTGAAAACATTGAAGGCGGAAACGTGTATACTTTAGTGCTGAAGCGAGAAGGATTAAACTATGAAAGCGGAAAAGGAAGCCTGTTGATTGATACAGAGCCACAGGGCGCTGCGGTCACCCTTGAGGGTTATCCCGATGTTAAAAAGACGACGCCCGCAGCGTTTAACAACTATAAAACCGGGATATATCGCTTTCATATCCGGCTTGACCGGCATCATCATGTAGATACCGTGATGGCCATTGAAAAAGACCAGGAAGCAAATCTTAAAATACAGTTGCAGCCTGTATGGGCTGATGTTAAACTGGTTTCCAATGTGGAAAATACAACCTACTACTTTAACGGAAGAACGATAGGACAGGGAAGGAGCTATTTGCTAAAGGGAAAAGAAGAAGCTCCTGATGCAGGTCAGGCAACGATCAGGGCGACTCATCCGCAATATTATGCTGAGACTAAACAAGCAAATTTGCAGTCAGGCCGGCAAAATCAAATCAAATTTGACCTGAAACCCAAAACAGCCACGCTGAAAGTGCACAGCGAACCATCTGGCGCAACAGTACTGATTGATGAGGAGGTAAAAGGGAAAACCCCTCTGGAGCCACTCAAACTGCTGATAGGACCATACAAACTGGAAGTACGAAAACCAGGATATCTCAGCCATACCGAAACACTGAACCTGAAAACCAATCAGGAAGCAAAGAAAAACCTGCGGCTGAAAGATAAGAAACAAGTTACATTTACCACGAACCCTGAAGATGCCGACTTCTACATAGAAGGCAAGTATGCCGGAAAAACGCCGGTAACCCTTCCCGTGGCGCTGGATAATTACAGCGTAAAGGCAGAAAAGGAACACTATGAAACCCTCCGGAAGACGGTAGAGGTTGATGAAACCACGTCTACCGTCAGCATTTCCCTGGAAAAGGAACGCCAGCCTGTGGAGATAAAGACAAAACCCGTTTCAGGGAATGTGGCCGTAAATGACGGCACAGAAACCAGCACGCCTTTAGAAACCAGGCTGCTGCCCGGGAAACACAAAGTAACACTCAGCAAGCCCGGCTATCATACCATAAACAGACGCTTTCGCGTAAAGCATGATAAGAAGGTAAAAACATACAAATTAAAGCCAAAGGATTTTATATCGGTAGAATATGCAAACGGAGTGCTTGCTGAGGGTATAGCAGGGAAATTAGGCATTAGCCATTTTGTGCTGGGTTTCAAGTATGAGGATTTAAAGGCTTATGATGCGGAATACAGCGCTACAGGAGAAATTAGCCGGTACACTGCTGAGTTGTATACCGACTTCTTAACCGAAATGGGCGCACAAACCGAAAAAGTGTATGAAAACGACGCTGAAACAGCCGGTATCAATGTGGGAGTGCACTTCGGATTGATGATGCATTATCCGTTTCCTTTGAGTATTTATGGTGGTTATGCCTGGAAAAACTACACCTCATACAGTGCCCGCTACAGAGTTGAAAATGAGTTTCGCGAAAACGGAAACACCTACACAGAAGGCACGTACCTTAAAACGCCGCATGATGAGCGCAAGTTTGAGTCGCCCTATTTCGGGGCCCAGCTTTTCCTGCGTATAGGAAAAACGTGGGGAATCACCGTCTCCGGGGATTATTACCTGAACACCGAACCCGCCGCCACACGCCAATACGCCCTCAGCGCCGGACTGTTTGTGAATTT
>JBNJGK010000220.1:0-2784 GCA_051747665.1 Bacteroidota bacterium
AAATTCCATACATCATGATAAGCTTCCGGAATCATCGGATTTAAATAATTATATTCATATTTTGAGAGCCGGGCAAGGTTATCGAAAAATTCATTGTAATCCCCTTCAATTAAAGAGCGTATGCTGGCATTGGTGTAAGGAATGAATTCCTTTTCAATTTTTTCCTTGTATTCAGGCTTTTTACTGTTGTTGATGAATAGATTTACTAAAGGCTCTGTTTTTCCGGGTTTTCCTGTATTAATAAGGAATATGGCGCTGTTTTCGTTATGGTTTCTCGGAATATTCACCACCTGAATATCATCTTTATCTTTTATCAGCAATGGAAACTGCACATAACAGTTGAGAGGATCAAGACCGGAACTGGTGCCATGAAAAAACGATTCCATCTTGGAAAATATTTCTTTGAGTTTTAGAATGTCTTTAACATCCATCTGGCGGGAGCGGGGAATTGCGTTTTTAGCGTACTGCTCATAAATTGCAACAACAAGAGCTCCCGAGCTACCCAGGCCAAATCCTTGCGGGATATTTGATTCAAAATACAACCCGTGGTTCAAATCGCGATCAAAACGTTCAAAGTCCATATCAAAATATTCGCTCTCGGAAGCGGATAAGGTTTTCAGGTACGATGCATAATCCTGCAAGTCTTGATTAGAACGAAGTGCAAAGTCAAGATTAGTGTATTTCTTTTCGCTGGGCATACTCAAATGGCCTGTAAAATGCGTGTATGGGATGGTAAGCCCCATGGAATTGAATATGACACTATACTCACCAAAAAGCAGAATTTTAGCGTAAAAAACGTTGTTGTTATGCATCATCGCGTGTTAGTTTTTTCGGTCCTTCACCGGTTTGGTCTTCCAAATAGAAGCCGTTATGACAGTGAGGTCTTAATGTACTTTGAATAAATCTTTTAACTGTTATGGCATCCTTTTCAGGATATAATACATGAACGTTAGGCCCTGCATCTAAAGTAAAACACACAGGAATGTCTGTTTGTTTTCTAAAGCTCTGAACGGCACTGATAATGCTCAAGCTTTCAGGCGCCAGCAGCGTAAAGGGTTTTTCAGAACTCATCATCAAAGCATGAAGCGTAAACGCTTCTTGCTCTGTAAGCTGAATAAACGTATCCCAATCTCCCGTTTCCAATGCGTTGATCATTTTTTTTGTCCTGGAAGCAGCTTGCTTAATGCGGCTTTGTCTGAAATCATGTTTATCCATCAGGCTGTGTCCGTCACTGCTGGAAACTGATTTTGACGCCGGGTTTACAATCAGGATATCATCATGCATATTCTGAAATATCGGATGGATTTTTGACTGGAATGGAATAGCAAACTCATCTGAAGAGTCAGCAATATCCAGGTGTTTTCCCCATAAAGCGTAGCCTGGATAAACGGATCGTGACGCACTTCCGGAGCCAAGCCGAGCTAAAAACGAAGCCGTCTTCAAAAACTCAGAATTTTCATCTGTCATCCCGGCAAGGGAAAAATCAATTTCGGTTACTGAAAGGGCCAATGCGGCCATAGACGACGCCGATGACGCAATACCTGAGGAATGGGGAAATGTATTTGTGCTGTTTATCGAAAATGCCGCTTTGTTTACCCACGGACAGAATTCGCCTATACGGTCTAAAAAAGCTTCAATTTTCGGGACGAATTCAGGTTTTTCCTGATTCTCAAACTTAAAAATGATTTCTCTGCGTGAGGATGGAGTTACCGAAACACGGGTTTCTGTTCGGGCATTTTTTAAGGTCATGCTCAGCGAGGGGTTTGCCGGAATTTGCAGTCCGGACTTCCCCCAATACTTTATCAATGCGATGTTGGAGGGAGCCAGCCAGGCTGCAGTGTGAGGATTTTTCAATATTGTTTGTCCGGAAAATGCTGTCATTTTACTAATTCTTTGTAGGTAAAAACCGTGTTATATCCCTTCTCATAAAAATACTCCTTTACATTTGGAGAAGGTTGATCTGAAGCGGCCAAAACAAAATCGCCTCCCCAGGCTCCAAGGGGCTTTATAAAACCGTCAAAATCCCGGAAAATTAGTTCTCCGGTAGGTTTTTGTTCCAGAATAGATGCGAGAATATCATTATGTTCTGTAAGCAAAATTACAAATGCGTCCAGGGTTTTGGAAGCTTCTGCAGCTTCGGTTATTTCTGAAATTCTCTTTATATCGCTTTTGCGGATGTTTTTTGTTTCAAAGTTTGCAACACTTTCTTCAGAACGCTGCTTTTTGCCCAGGTAAACAAAATAGAGATGGTCTTTGAAAGGGGGGTTGAAGGATGATTTCTGAATTTCAGGAGTATTGTTAGCCAATGAATACACAATAGGTTTTTCAGAACGTGCGGCGGCAATGTCATAGCCACTTCCGTTAGAAGTTTCAAACTGCAGTTGATATGGACTGATATTAAGCCAGTAAGCTATATTTGACAAAAGCGATGAGCTGCTTCCAAGGCCCCATTCAATGTCAAACTGTATATTGGTAGTAACCTGATTTCCGGATATTGCCTGAGCATTGAGCCCATTTAACTGCAGGGAAGCTTTCAGGATTTTTTGAAGCTTACGTGCCACTAAATTAATGGTGGTATCCACGATATTCAATTCCTGGTCAAACTTAGCCTCAAACCAGAGACGATTTTTTACATACGTGCGCCATAAAATCTCTTTTGATTTTTGGATAGGAGAAATGCTGATGTCCTGTCCGTATTTCAAAGGCAATGCCAAAGCTTTTGCGCCTTTGAGCACCAAATACTCTCCTGTAAGTAAAAGTTTTCCGTTTGAATGGTATTGTTGT
>JBNJGK010000221.1:0-2775 GCA_051747665.1 Bacteroidota bacterium
ACAGCACGCTCATTAAATCCCCGTCTTACGATAATTTCAAGAGCTTCGAGCGACAGCGCTGAAAGGAAACTCCGAATGGGAGGCGTAGACCATATTGTAATGCCTGAAAAAGTAGGCGGAATGCACATGGCAAGGCTTGTAGCCAGAAGCAATATTATAGAATTCTTAGAGCATCTATCTATTAAAGGGTCTGACCCTTCCATCATTGAAGAAGTATCTTGTGTTTCTCTTGATAAAAACCACCAGAATAAATCCCTCAATGAGCTTGAATTAAGAAAAAAAACCGGCGTCAATATTATCGGACTTAAAAAACCTTCTGGCGAATACATTATTAATCCCTCACCTGATGTAAAAATTAATGCCAAATCAAACCTCTATGTTTTAGGCACTTATGAGCAGCTAGAGAAAATGAGAAAAATGCTATCTCATTAACAAAAAAATTTCATATTTTTGTTATAAAGCTGTCATACACAATATGGGATGGAATCAATTCTTAGGCTTTAACAAAAAAGAACGAATCGGCATCATTGCGCTGACGGTTTTTTTGGTTTTGATTGTTTCCGGATACCTCTTTTTACCCCGCTTTTTTTCTTCTTTGGAGCACCAAAACACAGCACAATTAAAAAAAGAAGTTGAAAAATTTGTTGCCGCCAGAGAAAAGCAAGAAAAACAAAACGAAATTCAGAAACAAAAAAATGACAAACTGGATAAACAAAAAAAACAATCTGGTATCTACGAAACTATAAAGCTAAGCCCGTTCAGGTTTAACCCAAACAACCTGCCTGAAGAAAAGTGGAAAGCCATTGGATTTTCTGATAAACAAATCAGTATTATAAAAAACTATGAGGCTCAGGGTGGCTCTTTCAGAAAAAAAGAGGACCTGAAACGCATTTATGGAATCAATGAAGAAGAATATGCACAACTGGAACCCTATATCATTATTCCTGAAGAAAAAAACATAGCTAAAGCTGAAACGGATTTTGAGCAACAAACGGAAAAAAAAGCAGAACCGGAGCCAGAAAAGCTTACTATAGAGTTAAACACCGCAGACTCCATTGATTTACAGAAAGTTTACGGTATTGGCCCGGTGTTTTCGGCACGCATTGTGAAATTCAGAAACTTACTTGGCGGCTTTTACAGCCCAAAACAATTACTGGAAGTATATGGTATCGACAGCTCCAAATATGAACAAATTAAAACCCATTTTTATACCGACACATCAGCAATAACAACCATCAATATCAATAAAGCCACTTTTAAAGAAATGGCTGCTCATCCATATCTTGACCAATACCTGGTAAAAGCAATTATCGAGTACAGACAAGATAATGGCCCCCTGCAGGACCATGCGGAACTGAAAAACATTTCGCTGGTTTATGATGACCTTTATCACAGAATAAAACCATACTTTATCCTCCAATGAAAAAAAACCTGATTAAACATATCGCCTTGGTTATACTCACCTTATGTTGTTTTCAGGAAGGTGCATACACCCAGAACAATCTGTCAGAATTGGATCAGAAAATCGAATCAACAGTTGGATCAGAAAAAGTTGAACTCTTGTTGAAAGCCTCAGAAGATTGCCGTTTCAGTGATTGGGATGAGGCGCTGACCTATGCCGAAAAAGCATTGATGTTCTCCGAAAACATGGAAGACACTATTCTCATTGCCCGCGCTCAAAAAAATATCGGCATTGTATATTATTTTACAAATAACCTCACTAAATGTGAAGAACATTACCGAATGGCTTTAGAGAATTACAGACAAATTAATCACCTGCAAGGTCAAAGCAATCTGCTGCATAACATCGGACTATTATATAAAGGCAAAAATCAATGGGACAGCGCTTTAATTCTGTACGATAAATCCCTGGAGATTGAAAAAGAATTAAATAACCCAACCGGAGTTGCATCCACTCTTGGAAATATTGCCAACCTGCACTCATTAAAAGGAAATTATGACACCGCTCTGAGCCTTCTGCAACAAGCTATGCAAAAATATAAAGAGGCAGGTAATGAAGAACAAATGTTGGATAGCTACATCAACATAAGCCAATTATACCTTGAAAATGAACTTTATGAGCAGGCGTTTGAATACCAAAACCGGGCTATTAATCTTGCCGAAAAGCTCAATGACCTGTATGCTAAAGCTATAAGCCTTAATAATATGGGGCAAACACATGCAGAAGTGGGCAATACGGATTTTGCATTTAGCCTTTTTGAAGAATCTTTAGTGCTTCGTGATAAACTCAGGGATAAAAAAGGCGAGGCTACTGTGTTAACTAATATCGGATTGCTGCATCAAATGAAAGAGAATTATAAAGCTGCGGATGAATATTTACGTAAAGCCTTAAAAATACAAGAGAAAATCAAAGCCAAAAGAGTAATGGCCAACACCTACACCCTTCTTGGAAATAACCTTTTGGAGCAAGGATTAATAGATGAGAGTATTTCTTATTATAATCAAAGCCTTGAGATAGCCCGGGAAATAGGAGCCAAACCTGAAGTAAAAGATAATTACGAAAAACTTATTATTGCCCATGCGCGCAATGAAGACTATGCCAAATCAAAAAAATATATGGAAGGCTTCTCTGCTATTGATGACAGCACCCGATTAAAAAACATAGAAGAAGAAATTGCCCGCATTGAGCAAAAAGAACCCGCCCGCGGCTTTAATTATAATATCTTGTTAATCATAAGCATCTTGCTCTTTGTTGGTGGTGTTATCGTGCTGTGGCGAACAACCCGCTAATGTTGTTTTTATATCTATGAGACT
>JBNJGK010000222.1:0-2749 GCA_051747665.1 Bacteroidota bacterium
GCGGTTTTAAGTCTCATCTATTTTTATTTATTGACCCATACCATATCCGAGATTTCTGAAGCAATGTACAAAAGCAAATTCCCCAACCTGTTGGTGGAGCTGTTTGGCTTGAGCTATAAATTTATCCATAACCTTTGGTCAATTGGTAAAACCATGCTTATAGCACAAAATTGCAGGCTGGCTTATTCGAATCGACAAAATAGAATCTATGCTTTCTCCCTTTTACTTTCAGCTGTTTTCAGAAAAGCCCTTATTCAAACCTCACAACTGGAGATCGCAATAAACTCAAGGCTTGGTGATGGCCATTTTTATTTTGTAAATCCCAAAAGGGGCTTCTATAAGACTCAGATTATGGCTCCACTGCTTCTTTCTGTTTTCTTAACCGGGTTATATTTAATATTTGAGAATTATGGCTGACAGTATTATAGAATTGCATAACGTCAGCTACCGATATGCTTCCGGCACATTGGCCCTGGATTCGGTAAACCTGGTAATTCCGAAAGGGAAAAAAATTGCATTAATTGGTGGAAACGGAGCCGGAAAATCTACGCTGATGCTCTTGCTAAATGGTATAATCCGACCCACCAAAGGATATCTAAGCTTTGAATCAGTGAAATATGGCTACAAGAAAAGCCATTTAAGAAAATTGCGCTCTAAAATAGGTCTGATATTCAGCGATTCGGACAATCAATTGATCGCTCCAACGGTATACGAGGAAATTTCTTTTGGGCTAAACAATATTTCTAAAGATGAGAATTGGGTGAGAGCCAGGGTGGAAGAGACGCTTGAAACATTCTCCCTGAATGATTTGTCCGAAAAACCCACACATGAATTAAGCACGGGCCAAAAGAAAAGAGTATGCATGGCTGCCGTTTTAGCCATGGCACCGGAAGTAATCGTGTCTGACGAGCCCGCTTCAGGCCTGGATCCCTGGTATGAAAAAAACATGTTCGATTATCTGGATCGTCTTCATCAGGAAGGGAAAACCATTATCATCTCTACACATGACGTCAATCAGGCCTATTCGTGGGCCGATCATGTAATTGTTTTATATAACGGCAAAATACTTTTGTGCGGCTCATCCAAAGATGTTTTTAGCAGTAAAGATGTGGTTGAAAAAACGGGTTTAAATCTGCCTTTTATCGTTGAAGCCAGTTATGCTTTAAATCCGGAAATTGAACCTTCAGAGTTGCCGTCAGACATGAAGACATTTTACAATATGCTTGAAACCGAAAACAAATTGCGCGAAGCCAAAGAAAATATGTGAATCAACCGGTTACAACAGAGCGAACTCACGATAAAGACGAGCGCTAATTTGTAAGAACCATAAATATTTATATTCAAAACAATGCTTATGAGTTATTTACCCATTTCATTGAATGTGGAGAATAAAAACATTCTGATCATTGGTGGTGGCAATGTTGCGTATCAGAAAGCCAAAAATATTCTGGCATATGCAAAGCACGTTACCGTGGTTGCTCCTGAATTTATTGTAGAATTGCAACAAATGGACGGCTTAAACTTTATCAGCGATGTATACAAACCGGAATACCTCAAAGATCAATTCCTGGTTTATGCCTGCACTGATTCCAAAAAGGTCAATCAACAAATTTCCTCTGATTCAGAGAAAGCAGGTGTGTTGTGCAACAGAACAGACAACGCGGATTGTTCAGACTTTATTTCATCTGTCATTTTAGAAAATGAGAGCATTATAGCCGGCATAAATTCGAAAAACAGAAATCCCCAAAAAACGCTGGCTGTAAAGGAAGAACTGAATCGATTTTTAAGAGAGCGCGAGCTGCTTGAAAAACAAAAAAAAGAATTAAAAGGAAAGGTTTTTCTTGTTGGTTTTGGTCCGGGAAATCCGGATTTACTCACCAAAAAAGGAGAGAAATTATTAAAACAGGCCGACATAATTTTTTATGATGATCTGCTGGCTTCCGAAGCCTTAGATGAATACCCTGGTGAAAAAGAATATGTGGGCAAACGGAGGGGGAATCACAGTAAGGAACAAAGCGAAATCAATGAAATATTGTTTAAGGCTGCCCGGGAAGGGCATATGGTGGTGAGGTTAAAAGGCGGCGATCCCTTTATTTTTGGCCGGGGAGGAGAGGAGAAAAGCTATCTGGAAGAAAAAGGCATTCCCGTGGAGGTTATTCCCGGAATTACTTCAGCTGTAGGCGCTGCTGCGTTTAGTGGTATTCCCTTAACCCATCGGGGGGTCTCATCGTCTGTATCGTTTGGAACGGCACATGGGAAAAACAGTTTCTGTATTTCCGAAACCGATACTTCGGTATATTACATGGGAGCCAAAAACCTGAGGGAGATAGCTCGAAAATATCTGGAAAATAATTATCCCGCGGACTATTCTGTAGGAATAATTTACAATGTCAGTATGCCTGATCAGGAAGTCATTTATACAACCATAAGTGATATTGCCGAAGGAAAAGTGACCCTAAAATCACCAGCCATTTCTATTTTTGGAGATACAGTAAAAAAAGGGAAACAACCATTATAGAGAAATCAGTTCTGATTAAAGGATTCTAAGGCTGCTATGGGTATTAGACAAAGTTACAGGCTTTGCCGTGCGAGACAGTTGTCCGCATGATTGTCTGAATATATTTGAGTTATGCCGGGCCTGCTTTAGGAGGTGTTTCATAAAAGTTACAAACACACCTTTCAGCCCCTTTTTGCCCTTGTAACAATTTCGGATTCTAAAACACTGGTGTCCGGTGAAGCAATCTCCCAC
>JBNJGK010000223.1:0-2730 GCA_051747665.1 Bacteroidota bacterium
ATATTACTATCATTACGATAACCATCTTCATCCAGGTACCAGTCAGGGAAAAGTTCTCCACTGCTTTGTGCCCACTCTGCAAACTTCAGGTGTGCATCAATAATTTGTACTTTTTCTATCGGGTAATCGAATGACCCGGCAATATTAATACCCCACGGCAAGTTTCCCTCGGTTTTGAAATACCGTCCCATTCCGGGCTGTGAGTCATCTTCCCACTGGCCAAGCAGTGCTTCGTCTATAAGCGACGTAGGTTCCTTGTCTGACAGATGGATTTCATAACCTCTTTGTCCGTCGGCAATGATGAACGGATTGTAGGGTGGAGTGCCTATAGAACTCACCGAAACCGGTTCGGAGAAAAGAATTTCCACGTTGATATCCACCGGCTCAACATATTCAAAATCTGGATTGGTATTCACTCCGATGCCAGAGCCTGGATAAGGAAGCACGTCATAGGCATCATCAAAAACAATAACTACAGCATTTTCCTGGTTCGCCTCTGTTCCATTTCCTGATAAAGAGATGTAATTATCAGATATTTGCGATCCCGAAACGCTTGCAATTTTTGAAGGCTCTACATTCATTTCAAAGCCAAAACCGTTATGATATTCTGCTCCATAAGCCCTGAGCGTGTATTTAGCAGAAATTGCAGATACTTTATTCGCGGAATTGGTGACCTGGTCAATTTCATAATCAATCACAATGTCGTTAAAGTCGTAATCGCCTTTTCCGGGCCACAAGTCCTCAAAAGCCAGCGAACCTTCGTAATTATTGTCAAAAGCTTTATCAGGATCATTCGGGTAATCATCCTGTGAATCAGGAATACCATCGTCGTCGGTATCATCATCCCCTGTGTCTATCGGAGGGATATCCTCGCTGTCAACCGCTTCAAACGGATTTGAAGTAACATAAAAAACGGCATCATTAAAATCGTGGTCACATCTGAAACTTCCTGAATTATCCCGGGCCAAATCTTCGAAAGCCAGGATAAACCTTTCTCGCAAAACATCCTGAATGAGAACGGTATGCTGTTTCAGGTCAGGATCGGCTTCAAAATTAAATTCCGGGTTTGAGTAGAATATGTTCTCCCCTTCAGTAACTTCACTTTCCCATCCATTAGCAAAAAGTGCAAACCCAATACCCGTATTTTCTTCAAAAACACCAAGTCTCACCTTATTTCCTGAGTACAATCCACCGCCGCTGCCGGCATAAGAAATATTCGGAAATATCGTGGTTACCTTTTCTATCTCCTCGGGAGACTGTGGGGGGTTATCCAAATCATAGGTATAAAATCCAAGCACGTTTTTAAATCCTGCTCCTTCGTGCACAAAAGTGACCCACACCTCAGCCATTTCATTAAGCTCAACGTTCAGTTTGTTATTTGGATCAAGATACTCCGGATGGGAATTAAACAGCTCTTCCGTTTCGGGCAAAGTAGCATTGATGTCATCGAGAAAATCCTGTGTGATTTCATCATTCTCCACCAGGTATTCCGGCACACCAATTCCGTTAAAATCACCCAGATAATCTACAGTAAACGGAAAGTCTGCCGATGCTTTTGTTGGAGGGGCAAATCCAGTGCTCTTCTGCGGAAGACCTCCAAGAGTTGCTTCAATAAACTCCGCTCCATCTGTCTGAACCACCAAATCGCTGGTCAAACCAATATAGTCTGAGGTCACCAAAACCTCAGTATAGTAGTCCGGCAACGGATACACACTCTCAAAAACCCCGTTTTGATTCGTAGCACCGCTCAACAAAACCTTTCCTCCCTCATGTTGAGGCTTATCCATGATTTTTATTTTAGCGTTAGCGATAGCGTTCCCCCGGTTGTTGAGGGCAGTAATTCTGAACTGCACATCAGAGGAGGTGCTGAAGTCAAAATCATCGCTCACCTGTAAATCTTCCATAGTTTCAATGATATTGTCATCATTGTCATTTGGGCCAATATGATCTTTATCAGAGCATCCGTTAATAAATAGAAAAGCGATAAGTAGATACGTATAATATTTCATCGGCTTTATTATTAGATTGTTTGTTTATCGTAAATCAATTCTATAACAAATTTCTCTATAAAAATACCGAAAGTTATGCCAATATAAAAAATGTATTGTACTTCAGGTTTTTAGTGATATACAAAGATAATAATTATCCCTTTTCGGGACACCTGTCCGTTATCCGGGTGACATAATATTTATCTCAGGCTATGGAAATAAAAGAGAAGAGAAAGGGAAAAAACCGGGAAAGAACCGCCACCCAACCCATGAAACCTATTATTGATTAACACGAAAAAGCGGCACTTCCCGGTATATTTTTATGCTCAGGCATGAAGCTTTTCATATTTCGCCTGTAGCTCTTCATGCGACTCTTCATTGTCGGGGTCTTTTTCTATGGCGTCTACAGGGCATACTTCTATGCATTGTGGATCATCATATGCTCCCACACATTCGGTGCATTTTTCCGGCACAACGTAGTAAATATCTTCTGAAATCGCTTCCTTTTCGCTGTCGTCTTTCAAGCTGGTTCCTTCTGCAAGGGAATAAGGTTCTCCTGCAGGATAAATCGCCGTGTTCGGACACTCCTGAACACATGCATCACAACTTATACATTCATCATTAATAAAAACAGCCATAATTTTCCTTTTTTAGTTTTCAATACTCCCAAAGATAATGATTATCAAAAGGACACGCCTTTAAATTAACAAAACAAATCATATTTATAGGCGATCTGAATAAA
>JBNJGK010000224.1:0-2706 GCA_051747665.1 Bacteroidota bacterium
CCTTTATATATAATGGTTATAGATTAACTCATCAGGTTGATATATCCATTGTATTCCATTAATTTTACTGTTTACTTAAAAAAGCAAATATCAACCGGGTTTTTATTGAGCATTTAAGAATCATAAAGCTAAATAAAATCTTGTATTTACTGTAGTTCCATTATAAAAAGGAAATTAAGAAGATTAGGTATTTAGTATATCATCAAATAGTCAGACCAATGAAAAAGAAAATTCTCACCACAGCCATCATTCTCTTAGCTATTGTCTCTGTTTTTGGGATAATAGGTCCTGAAGAAGACGGAGACAGAAAAGGCAAATACAGTTATGATGATTTCAGAAAACCCGGATATTGCGGGTCTTGCCATAATGATTTTTACCAGCAATGGTCGCAGTCAATGATGTCAGAAGCGTATACGCATCATTGGGACGAGATTGAATATTTTAAGCTGGCGGTGGCTCATTCTGAAAACGATCCGGATATGAAGGGCGTTCATGAAGGGTGCAACGGGTGCCATACACCTATGGCTTACCTCAACGGTGAACTCCCGCCACCGCGCCCTGAAGAAGGTTCGCGAGCTAACGAAAGCGTATCATGTGAAGTTTGTCATAACATTAAAGGCATCGACGGAGACACCGCTTACAATTTCAATTACATCATGGATCCTGGCTTCACAAAATACAGCTCCAGGAAAGGAGAAATCACCTCTCCGGATCATGAAATTATGGTGACAGAATTACACAGCCAGGCGCGCTTTTGCGGCGTTTGTCACAATGAGAAAAGCGGCTTTGGCGCCTGGGTCAAATCTACCCAGTTGGAGTGGGAAGAAGGTCCTTATTCTGATGAAGGCGTGCAATGCCAGGACTGCCATATGACCCAAGCCAAAACAAAAACGGCAAAGATGGGAGCTACTTATGATGATGCAAAACTTCATCTTTTCCACGGAGCGCACGATCCCGGCAAGCTAAATGGAGTAGTGGAACTGCGCATTATCCCCAGCAAAAAAGAAGCGTTGATGGGCGATCCGGTAAAATTTACCGTAGCGCTGTTTAATCAAAAAACCGGACACAAATTCCCTACGGGTTCTGTAGAAGACCGCATTCTCTGGCTTCATGTGGAGGCAGAGGATGAAAACGGGAAAGTATTCCACTTGCCTGTTGATAAAAAAGGCTTTGAAGGAGAAGAATACACGATTGCCTCGGATGAAAAGGCTTACCAGGATATGGGTGTGCCGCTGGAAATTGAGGATTTTGAAGGCGTAAGACGGGAAGATGTGCCCATTGGGGATCGCATTTTCAGGATGCCCTTCTTTGATCCGCAAGGACGAATGACCATTATGCAATGGAATACCGAAGAGTTAGGCGTGGATTACCGCATCGGCCCGCGTGAAACCAAGTTGGAGACTTATTCTTTTGAAATCCCGTATGATATCGCACCCGGAGAGTTAAAAATCCGTGCAGTGCTGAATTACCGGCTGCTGGTAAAACCCGTAGGTGAGTTTTTAGAGGTGCCGGCAGAAGAGTATGCCATCCGTGAGATTAACAGACAGACCACAGAAATTAATGTAATACCATAAAAAAGGAGATCTTATGAAAAAGTTTATACCCGTTTTAATGATTGCGATGATAGCCATACTTGCATTGGCTGAATCTGCAAATGCAATTCCCGCTTTTGCAAGAAAATACAGGATGAGTTGCACCACATGCCATAACCCGGCAGCGCCAAGCCTGAAAGATTTTGGAGATGATTTTGCCGGCAATGGATTTAAGCTGGAAGAATACGATTCGCCCGGTTACTATGTAGATGCAGGAGATGATAAGCTTTCGCTTTTGCGGAACTTTCCGGTTGCCGTCAGACTCGATGGTTTTGCTACCTATAACAATAGTGGAAATGATCGGGTTGATTTAGGAAGCCCCTACCTAATCAAGTTTTTATCAGGAGGAGCTTTATCAGATAATATATCTTATTATTTTTATACCTATTTCAACGAAAGGGGGCAAGTTGCCGGGGTTGAAGATGCTTTTCTGATGTATGACAATTTGTTTGATACAGAACTGGATATTGCCCTGGGGCAGTTTCAGGTGTCAGACCCGCTCTTTAAACGTGAGTTGCGGATGCAGTTGGAGGATTATGCGGTTTATACATCGCAAATCGGGATTTCTGATATGACGATGAAATATGACCGCGGACTAATGTTAACCTATGGCCTTGATACCGGAACGGACTTTACGCTGCAAATCGTCAACGGAAATGGGATAGGAGCTGCAGGAGATTATCATTTATTTGATAAAGATGAATACAAGAGTTATTTGGGCAGAATATCCCAAAATATCGGAGACTATTTCCGGGTCGGAGGTTTTGTTTACACCGGAAAGGAAAAGCTGGAAAATGTTCAAAACAACAGCATTACGAATGAAGTTTTTGTATATGGGCCTGATTTTTCTATTAATGTGGACGACCGGTGGATGTTTAACTTCCAGTATATGATGCGTAATGATGATAAGGTCTATGAAACCATGCAATCTGTTAATGCTGCAACCGATTTGGATACAGAAAGCATGATGGCTGAATTGATTTTTAGTCCGAAAGCGGAAAACAGCGACTGGTATTTGCTAGGCATGTATAACAAAGTAGATTCAGACTTCAATCTTGCCGATTATGAATCAGCAACGTTTCATGCGGGCTATATTTTGCTTAGAAATGTAAGG
>JBNJGK010000225.1:0-2699 GCA_051747665.1 Bacteroidota bacterium
TTGGTTTTCAATATGTTATATTTAGAACCAAACTATACTGCTTTTCAAGAAAATCATTTACAGACTATTACCGGCAAAGTTTTATTTAGATTATATATAAATTATTGGTTATCAGTAAAAAAATAATTGTAGCTGACATAACAATTAATAATTTTACCTCTGTAAAAACAGGTTTACACTAAAAATTTCAAAACGGATGCGCATTCAACGAATTCCAGAGGAGACACAAATTGAACCGGAAGCCTCGCCTGACTTGTCGGTTCTGGAACCCATTATTAAAAAGTATAAAGAATCTGCTGGCAGCCTGATCCCGTTACTTCAGGAAACCCAGCGCGAACTTGGCTACATTCCCAGGGAAGCTTTTGATAAAATCGCCAGCGAAGCCGGTATTGAGCCCAGTGAGATGTATGGTGTTGCCACTTTCTATTCGCAGTTCAGGCTTACACCGGTAGGAAAGCACATCATCAAAGTATGCCACGGCACAGCCTGCCATGTGCAGAATGCAAACACAATTACCGAAGCGCTGGAAGATTCGCTTAAAATCAAGGATGGAGAAACTACCGAGGACGGATTATTTACCCTGGAGTCGGTGGCATGTTTAGGTTGCTGTTCGCTTGCGCCTGTGATGATGATTAGCGATGAAACCTACGGAAAACTCACTAAGAAACAAGCCGTTAAAGTACTCAAAGACATTCGTATCCAGGAAAAGAATCAAGAACCTCAGAAAACCAATAGCAATGAGTAATACAAAAGTCATCGTAGGACTGGGCAGTTGCGGGATTGCTGCCGGGGCCAATAAAACGTATAAAAAACTCGAGCAGCTCAAAAATGCCGAAAGCCTGAACTTTGAATTGGCCCAAACCAGTTGCGTTGGAATGTGTTACCGCGAGCCTCTTGTAGAGATTATAGATGATTCAGGCACGTACATGTACGGGGATGTGGATACAGACCGGGTAGTGGAAATCCTTGACAAACACATTGTAAATCACGAACCCGTAAAAGAATACGTTGTTAAGTCTGACTTGTTTGATGCCGGCGAAGACCAGCGCTTTCTCGAAGGCCAGGTAAAGATTGCACTCCGTAATTGCGGTATGATTGATCCTGAGTCTATAGAAGAATATATCGCTCATCATGGATATAATGCAATTAAAAAAATCGCCAAAGAACAAGTCACTCCCGACACTATCATTTCTGAAGTGCTTAATTCAGGACTGCGCGGACGTGGCGGCGGCGGTTTTCCCACAGGAAAAAAATGGCGTTTTACGGCCAACAACCAAAGCAATCAAAAATATGTTATTTGCAATGCCGACGAAGGCGATCCGGGGGCATTTATGGACCGTTCGCTTTTAGAAGGCGACCCCCATGCTGTTCTTGAAGGAATGATTATTGCCGGATACGCTGTTGGCGCTTCCAAGGGCGTTATTTATTGCAGGGCAGAATATCCCTTAGCTATCAAACGCCTGAAAATAGCCATAGAACAGGCAGAGCAACATGGATTTTTAGGCGAAAATGCCGGGGGCATTCAGGGTTTTGACTTTAGCCTTTCTATTAAGGAAGGTGCAGGCGCTTTTGTATGCGGAGAAGAAACAGCGCTAATAGCTTCTGTAGAGGGTAAGCGCGGAATGCCCAGAAAACGGCCTCCTTTCCCTGCTGTCTCAGGCCTTTGGGAAAAGCCCACCAACATCAACAATGTAGAGAGCTATGCCAATATCCCTTACATTATCAGTAACGGCGCAGGCTCCTTTTCCCAATACGGAACCGATAAAAGCAAAGGCACCAAGGTGTTTGCCCTGGCCGGAAAAATAAACCACTCAGGACTGGTAGAAGTCCCGATGGGCATAAGTATCCGCGATATCATTTTTAAGCTTGGCGGAGGCATTCCCGGAGGTAAAAAATTTAAAGCCGTTCAAATGGGTGGCCCTTCCGGGGGATGCATTCCCGAGTACCTTTCTGATACCATTGTAGACTACGACTCTGTAAACGCTACCGGCGCTATCATGGGCTCAGGAGGAATGGTGGTTATGGATGAATCTACCTGCATGGTGGATGTTGCTAAGTTTTTCCTCAACTTTACACAGGAAGAAAGCTGCGGGAAATGCACCTTCTGCAGAATGGGCACCAAGCGCATGCTTGAGATTTTAGAGCGCATCACCAATGGACAGGGCAAAAAAGGCGATATCGAAAAGCTGGAAGACCTGGCTGTTCAGATAAAAGATAATTCTTTATGCGGCTTAGGACAAACAGCGCCCAATCCGGTGCTGACTACCCTAAAATACTTCAGAGATGAATATGAAGCACACATCTACAGTCAAAAATGCCCGGCACTTTCATGCAAAACACTGCTGACTTATGAAATTGTTCCGGAAAAATGCACCGGCTGTATGGTTTGTGCAAAAAAATGCCCGGTTGATGCCATCAGTGGCGAAAGAAAAGAGCCACATGTGATTGACCAGGAATTATGCATTAAGTGCGGCGACTGCTACAGCCGCTGCAACTTTGACGCAATTACAGTAAGATAAATTTTGATAATAATAAACCCGAAAGCATATGTCTGATCGTTTAAATGTATTCTTAAACGGCAAAAAAGTCAACGGATATAAAGGAGAAACCATCCTTGAACTGGCCGAACGCCATAATATAAACGTCCCCACACTTTGTCATGATCCACGCCTCAAACCCTATAGCTCATGCTATTTATG
>JBNJGK010000226.1:0-2692 GCA_051747665.1 Bacteroidota bacterium
ATAAGCCGTACACAAGTAAGAACCAAATTGCGTAAAAGATCGAATGAATATCTCTCTCATGAATTCAGAGATGCCTTACAAAAAGCTTTTGATGTCCAAGGATTCAAGGATGTGGAGGTGCTAAAAGTAGAAGAAGGCGACCCTGACCAGGACCCGGTACAAATAGCGGTGTATTATCCGCAGGTTACAGAAGAAAGTGAGTATATTGAACCGAACGTGAAGCTTGAAATCGGGAGCCGTTCTATGCGAGATCCTTTTACCAGTAGGAAATTCAGTTCTTTTGTAGGTGAAGCTTTTCCCGGTAGAGATTTTGCCGACGATAACATTTCGGTTCCCTGTGTCAATCCCGAGCGCACTTTTCTGGAAAAGATTTTCCTGCTGCATGAGGAATTTCAGCGACCGCAGGAGAAAATCAGAGTAAACCGTCTGAGCCGTCATCTATACGATATTCAAAAGATAGCTCAAACCCATTTTGCCGGAAAAGCTCTTGAAGACAAAGCGTTGTATCGTGCTATTGTTGCACATCGTAAAAAGTTCAGCCGATTAGGCAGCGTGGACTATGAAAAACATTTTTCACCATTTTTGAATCCGCTTCCTACTGAGAATCTCCTGGAAGCCTGGGAGAAAGACTATAAAAAAATGCAATCAGAAATGATTTATGAAACCGACAGTTTGCCGTTTCCCGAATTAATTCAGGAACTTCGCAGTTTGGTTTCACATATCAACAAACAAAAATTTTAGCTATGGCCCATAATTTTATCACCAATAAAGAAGCACAGAAAACCCTGAAAGGGCGATTGAACCACATCATTCCGGTAAGTGAGGAGTTGAAGTTTTTAGTCGGCTTCTTCTACTTTTCCGGCTGGAAAGAAGTATATGAACGCATTAAAGAGAATCCTTCCCTGAAAATCAAACTTCTCATTGGGCTACAGGTAGATAAGGTGCTCAATAGTGTGGTAGAACACGGCAAACAGGAAGAATCACTTTCGCAGGAAGATATTTTTCAGCAGTTTTTAATGTCGATGGGCAAAGCCATCAACAACGAAGAACTGGATAATGAAGCATTCTATAACCAGGTAAGCTTTTTTCTTGAATTGCTGGAAAAAGGAAATCTGCAGATTCGTAAAACACTGGATCCGAATCATGCAAAGCTTTACCTCTTCAAATACAACGAGCAGGAAAAGCTTAAAAATGACTCACCCGGAGAAATCATTACCGGCAGCAGCAACTTAACCAAAGCGGGGCTTGGCGGTCAGAGTGAATTTAATGTGGAAATCAGGGATTATGGCTTTGAGGAAGCTGAAGCGTTTTTTGATGATTTATGGGATAGCGCCGTACCCATCTCTGAGGTTGATGAAAGAAAGCGCTTGTTAGTCAATTTCATTCGCTACAAATCGCAGGCTGCTTCCGTGAGTCCTTTTGAGGCTTATGTCCTTATCCTGAAAACCTACCTGGATTTACAGGCACAAAACCAAGTTAAACCCGATATTGAAAACCTGCTGGAAGATAATGGCTTCGAAAAATACAGCTACCAGTTGGATGCAGTAAACCAGGCTTTAAGCATTATAAAAGAATACAACGGAGCCATCATTGCTGATGTAGTTGGACTGGGAAAATCAGTTATCGCAGCCCTAATTGCTAAAAGTATGGGTAAACGGGGAATCGTTATTTGTCCACCGGGATTGATGGGCGATCGCAATGAAAATACAGGATGGCACGAATATCTTAATCGCTTTGGTTTATGGAATTGGGAAGTTCATAGTCGCGGCAAGCTCGAAGACCTGGCAACATCCCTCAAAAAAGATAGCCGGGGCATAGAAATGGTGATCGTGGATGAGGCGCACTATTTTAAAAATCAGGATACTGAAGCTTATGAACAACTGCTAAACGTTTGCCGTGGGAAAACCGTTTTGCTGCTTACAGCAACCCCATTTAGCAATACACCCGCAGATATCTTTTCCTTGCTAAAACTGTTTATTATTCCGGGCCGCTCAGGCATTACGATTGAAGATAACATGGAGGCGACATTCAGGGCTTATGAATACAGGTTTAAAAACTTATCCTACATCACCAAAAACTACAAATCAACTGACCCTAAGAAAAGGAAAAAAGCTGAATCTTACTATGTCAAGTTCTTTGGCTTGCAGCCACCCGTAGATATCACACTTGTTAAAAATGAAACAAGGGAATTGGCCGACAACATAAAAAGCATCATTGCGCCGGTTGTTATTCGCCGAAACCGCATTGACCTGAAAACAGACCATCAGTATTCTAAGGAAATTAAAGCTTTAAGTGAAGTGGATGACCCGAAGGAACTGTTTTTCTCTTTGTCGGAAAAGCAATCAGAGTTTTATGACAAGGTCATTAACAGTTACTTTGGTGAAAATGGAGTGTTTACAGGAGCAATTTATCAGCCTTTTGTTTATGAAAAGGTTATTGAAGATGAAGAAAACCTGGATGAAGCAGGGAATCGCGCCTTCCAGCAACAGCGTAACTTGTTTGATTTTATGCGCCGTTTGCTGGTAAAACGATTCGAAAGCTCATTTGGAGCCTTTTATGAAAGTATCAAACGCTTTGAACGAATTCACCGGGTGGTGCAGGAGTTCATCCGGAAAACCAAAGGAAAGTATATCCTCGACAGGAAATTGATTGAAGCCATTTATAAAGACAGTGAAGAGGAGATTGAACAGGC
>JBNJGK010000227.1:0-2687 GCA_051747665.1 Bacteroidota bacterium
TATGAAAAAACGACTACTATTATTACTAATACCATTTCTGATGCTGGCTTGCAACCCTTCTCAGGAGGACGCCGGAGAATCTTCACAGAACAAAGAAAAAAAGCAGGGAAAGCCGTTGGTTAAGACAGACCTGGATGACATCATAGCCCGGGATACGTTAAAAGCCATCATGACGTACAGTTCCACCAGCTATTTTCTCTATCGCGGACAAACAATGGGTTATGAGTATGAACTGCTTGAAAGACTTGCAGAGCACCTCGATTTGAACCTCAAAATAGTGGTTGCCAGTGATATGAATCGGATGTTTGAAATGCTTGAATCCGGGAAGGGTGACATCATAGCACATGGCATGACCATCACCCGGGAGCGGCAGGAGGAATTTCGGTTTACAGAAGAGCATACCACAACGCACCAGGTGCTGGTACAAAGAAAGCCGGAGAACTGGCGTCAGATGAAGCTGCATAACATCAGCAAACAGCTTGTAACGGATGCACTTGATTTGATTGGAAAAACCGTACACGTCAGGGAAAATTCTTCTTATTACCAGCGAATGCAAAACCTCATGGATGAGATTGGGGGAGAAATAAATATCAAAACCGTCCCCGGCGAGTATACTACGGAAGATCTGATTAACCAGGTAGCCCGCGGCGAAATTAAATATACGGTGGCCGATCATAACATCGCTTCCATTAACAAGACCTACAACCCGATTTTAGATATTGATGTGCCTGTTAGTTTTTCACAACGTATTGCCTGGGTGGTACGGAAAAATTCTCCGCAACTGCTCGAAACCGTGAATGAGTGGATTGAAAACATGCGGAAACAAACAGATTATTATGTGATTTACAATAAGTATTTCAAAAATAAAAAAGACTACCGGCGCCGGATTAAAAGTGATTTTTATGCTTTGAGCCAGGGAAAAATATCAAAATATGATGATATCGTAAAACGCTATGCTGATACCCTGCAATGGGACTGGAGGTTGCTTAGCTCATTGATTTACCAGGAATCTAAGTTTAGCCCCAATGCCCGCTCGTGGGTGGGAGCCGAGGGGCTTATGCAAATGATGCCGGCTACCGCCAAAGAGCTGGGATATAATGATGTTTCTAATCCGAAAATAAGCGTAGAAGCCGGGGTAAAATACCTCGATAAGCTGGAAAACAGTTGGCAGGAAATCCCGGCAGACGAACGTAAAAAGTTTGTGATGGCCTCTTACAACGTTGGCCCGAATCACGTAGCTGATGCCCGCAGGCTGACTGAAAAATACGGAGGTGACCCGAATGTTTGGCATGGAGAAGTAGATGAATATTTGTTGAAACTCTCAAGCAAAAAGTTCTATGACGATGAAGTCGTAAAATATGGGTATTGCCGTGGTTCTGAGCCTTACAAATATGTGAGGGAGATTAATGAACGCTATGAGCACTACAAGAAATTTACCGACGGTTGATGATTCGCTTCCGCGGATAAGATTGACAAGGTATAATGCATAAGACCAAATATGTAATTATCGGTGGCGGTCTTGCGGGAACGTTGCTCGCCCAAACGCTGGAAAATATTGGCGTTGAGGACTATTTGCTTGTGGATGCGCCCGGCTACTCCAACTCTTCAAGAGTGGCCGGAGGCATGTTTAATCCGGTAGTATTTCGCCGGCTCCAAAAGTCATGGCTCGCCGATGAGATTATACCTTTTCTGCATCGCTTCTACCCTGCAATGGAGCAAAAGCTGGGAGTCCGGTTTTTTTATCCACGCAAATTGCTGAAAATTCTGAGTCGGGACGAAAAAGCGTTTTGGAAAACCAAGATTTCTGAAAATCATTATCTGAGCGGGGAATTTAGCCATTATTTTCCCCGGCACCAGGTTTATCATCCCGAAGGGGCCGGTCTTGTTCATCATGCAGGGAATGTAGAGACCTCCGTGTTGCTGGAAGCATGGCACAATTACCTGAAAAAGCAGGATAAAATCCGCGAAAGCAAGGTAAATTTTGAAGACATCTTCATTGACGATAATACAGTGCGCTGGAAAGATGTGGAAGCCGAATATTTGATTTTTGCTGAAGGGTGGAAAGTCACAGAAAACCCGTTTTTCAACTACATCCCCATGAAACCGGCTAAGGGAGATGTGTTGCAGATTGAAGTCCCGGGTTTTACAACCGATCATATCATCAATAAAAAAATCTGGATGCTGCCACAGGGCGGTAATACTTTTCGCGCAGGCTCTACCTACTTATGGGAAAACCTGAACGAAGTTCCCGAAACACAATCGCGGGATGAGATTTTGCAAACCCTGAAGCAATACCTGAAGTTGCCCTTTGCCATACAAGACCACCAAGCCGCTGTCCGCCCCGTGGTTGGCGACCGGAGGCCTGTGCTGGGCAGGCACCCTGAACATAAGCGCATGATTATCTTTAACGGGCTCGGAACCAAAGGTGTGATG
This sequence comes from Bacteroidota bacterium, assembly GCA_051747665.1. Taxonomy (GTDB): domain Bacteria; phylum Bacteroidota; class Bacteroidia; order Bacteroidales; family JAIPAH01; genus JAIPAH01. Next base: position 2,434 of record JBNJGK010000227.1, read on the forward strand.
TTAGGCCCGTATTTTGCCCGGCATCTTGTAGATTATCTCGAAAACAACCATCCACTGATGCCTGAGGTCAATGTAAACCGGTTCAGCCGGCGCTGGTTAAAAAAAAGAAATTAAATCACTCGACTTGCAACAAAAAACCTAATCTGGCAAAAGTCTGCGTAAAGCTCTTTTCAAAGAGAATATGCAAAAGTATTCTAATGTTTTCTATGTGCCTATGTGGTTAAAAAAGAAATTGAACCACAACCTGTACCGAC
>JBNJGK010000228.1:0-2649 GCA_051747665.1 Bacteroidota bacterium
AGAGCAAAGAACCACGGAGAGGTGGGAGAGTGGCTTAATCCACCGGTTTGCTAAACCGGCATACCATTTATAGTGGTATCGGGGGTTCGAATCCCCCCCTCTCCGCATTCAACGGGTTTTAGCACTCCCGATAAATATCGGGAGGTTAGTGAGCCTCATGAAAAAATATATCCATCGGGGTGTAGCACAGTCCGGTTAGTGTGCCTGCTTTGGGAGCAGGAGGTCGCAAGTTCGAATCTTGCCACCCCGACAACCATGAACCGCATCAAGCTTTAAAACAGCTTGTTGCGGTTTTTTTTATTTTAAAACTCCATGATGTTTAATGATGAAATACCATCAACCCGCCAATAGATTGTTTCTTTCCAGCTCTTCTGAAACAATTGCTGTTTCGGGTTTCTTTTCTTCAGAAAGATTATTCCTTACATTTGCAGCAATAGATTGATACTTTTTTATCAGGCTTTGTATCTTTTTTGTAAAGGTTTTTTCATAGCGAAAGCTAAAGTTATTGTTGATAATACCATAAGCACAAGATATTTAGCAGAAGATATATATTTGTACATGGAATATTAAGCGTTTAGGCTAGGAAAGATGGAAGTACCGGAGAAAACACAAAATGCAGGCATGCAGAAAATTGATTTGCGCAAGATTATGGCGGATAAAAACCCGAAGCTGCCGAAACTTTTGCCCAACTTTCTGATTCGTTATCTTGAAAGGATTATCCATGTTGAGGAGTTGAATGCCTTTATTGAGGCTAACAATGATAAATTCGGATTGGATTTTGTTGAAGCTGCACTGGATAATTTTGGGGTGAATATTCATGTGCATGGCCGGGAGAATATTCCCGAAGAAGGCAGGTTTATTTTTGCTTCCAATCATCCTTTGGGTGGAATTGATGGTATGGCACTTATGTTGGTAGTTGGCCGTAAGCGAAATGATGTTCTTTTTCCCGTAAACGATCTTTTGATGAATATTCCCAATTTGAAGATGCTGTTTATTCCGATCAACAAACATGGCAGCAATGCTGAGAATGCCCGCATTATTGACGATACGTTTGCCGGTGATAAAACGATGCTGTATTTTCCGGCAGGCTTGTGCTCGCGTAAACAGAAAGGGCAGATTGTAGACCTGGAATGGCATAAAACATTTGTTTCAAAAGCCCGAAGACACAAGCGAAATGTTGTTCCGGTTTATATTGAAGGCCACAACTCAAACTTTTTTTATACCCTGGCCAACCTTAGGACGCGGCTGGGTATTAAAGCCAATATAGAGATGCTGTTTTTAGTGGATGAGATGTTTAAACAAAAGAATAAAGACATTGTCATTACCTTTGGGGAGCCCATTCCTTATACGTATTTTGATAAATCCAAAAAAGATAAACAGTGGGCTGTCGAAATTAAAAAAAGGGTTTATGCCTTAGGGCATAGAACGGTAACAGAATAAATTGATGAAGATGCAGGAAATTATCAGACCAGTAGACCGGGATTTGCTTAAAAAAGAGTTGACACAAGAATATTTTGTAAGAAAAACCAACAATGGAGAGCGCGAAATCTATATTGTAGATGCCCACGTTACTCCAAACCTAATGGATGAAATCGGGCGGTTACGCGAAATCACCTTCCGGGAAGTTGGCGGCGGAACCGGTAAGGAAAAGGATATTGATGTTTATGATTTGGCAGATAGCGCATTCAAACAATTAATCGTCTGGGATAGTGAAGACGAAGAAATTGTTGGAGGCTACCGGTATATTGAGGGCGACAAAATCCCAAAAGGGGATGATGGAAATTTGCTTAGCGCTACTTCAAAGTTGTTTTGGTTTTCGGATGATTTTGTACAGAATTATGTGCCTAATACCATCGAATTGGGTCGCAGTTTTGTTCAACCTAAATACCAGCCAAACTTTAATATCCGTAAAGGACTTTACTCGTTGGATAATTTATGGGATGGTTTGGGAGCTCTTGTGATAGACAATGAGCATATCAAATATTTTTTCGGTAAATTTACGATGTATCCTTCTTATGACCGCTATGCGCGGGATGTTATTTTGCGTTTCCTGCAGAAGTACTTTCCTGATCCGGATAAACTGGTTCGTCCTTTCAACCCGATGGCCATTACGCATAGCATAGAAGACATTGATGCACATTTTAACGGCAAAAGTTATCAGGATGATTATAAGATCATGGTACAGCTTGTACGCAAGCGCGGAGAGAATGTACCCCCTTTGGTAAATGCGTATATGAATCTCAGCGCTACCATGAAAACTTTTGGCACTTCGCTCAACCCGGGGTTTGGAAATGTGGAGGAAACCGCAATTCTGATTTCAATACCCGATATTTATGACGGTAAAGTGCGCCGGCATTTTATCAATTACAATAAAAAATCAAAATGAAGATCATAAACCCCGAAGCCTCTTTTGTAAAAAGCTGTCAGAATCCTGCTGATGCGCCGCCTGCTACTTTGCCTGAATATGCTTTTATAGGCCGCAGCAATGTGGGGAAATCATCGCTGATTAATATGCTGGTAAATCAACGCAAGCTTGCCCATACCTCAAATACACCCGGCAAAACGCAACTGCTGAATTTTTTTCTGGTGAATAACGCATGGTACCTGGTAGACTTGCCCGGATATGGCTATGCCAAACGCTCCAAAAAA
>JBNJGK010000229.1:0-2621 GCA_051747665.1 Bacteroidota bacterium
CCATCTCCGGGAAGCCACCAGAAAACAGAAACTTTATGGCAGCAATCCCATCCAATAATAATCTGACGAAAATGGTCCGGCTCAGATTTTCCTGTGGCAGGTTTTTGTAGAGCATTGCCAGATTATTCCTGATATTCAGATAGGTTTTAAAGCTTGATGAACTGGGCAGTGTTCCTCCTCCTACATGATATACGAGTGATTTTGGAGTAAACATCACTTTGTAGCCTTTCTGTTTAATACGCCAGCAAAAATCAATTTCTTCCATATGGGCAAAAAAATCGGGGTCAAAACCTCCGGAATCATGAAAAAGATCAGCTCTTACAAACATGCAAGCGCCTGTAGCCCAGAATATTTCGCGGCTATCATCATATTGCTGAAGGTCTTTTTCTGTGTGCTCAAAAATGCGTCCGCGGCAAAAAGGGTAGCCATACAGATCCAAAAACCCTCCGGCGGCTCCGGCATATTCAAATTTTTCAGGTTCGTACCAGGAGCGTATTTTGGGTTGTACCGCCCCAATCGAATTATCGCGTTCCAAAAGTTCAATAACAGGCTGAATCCAATTGGCAGTAACTTCTACGTCTGAGTTTAATAAAACGTAATAGTCAGCATCTATTTGCTTCAGCGCGGTATTATATCCTTTGGCAAAACCTTCGTTTCTGTGATTTTTGATGATGCGAACCTGTGGAAATTCTTTTTCCAGTATTACAAGCGAATCATCTGCGCTGGCATTGTCGGCCACAACAATTTCAGCTTCTGTGGAATGCTTTAATACAGAAGGCAAAAATTTTCTTAGAAATTTTGCTCCATTCCAATTGAGAATAACTACGGCTACTTTTTTCAAGTTGATAAAGTATTCTGCAAGGGTTTGTTAATATGGATTATCGTAATATTCCTGTTTCGAACCCCAGATGTCCGGATAGTCTTCTGTATCAACATTGTCTTTATCCACATTACGGCCATAAACCATCAACTGCCATTTACGGTTTTTCACCTCTCCGGGTACATTTGAGTGTATCAAATGAAAATCGTTTGCTACCATGTCGTGCGCATAAAAAACGAATTTGCTGTCGCGATGTCTTTCCGTTTCATAATACTGCCATATTTCGTAAGGATAAGCTTTTGGTTCGTTGTAGCTTTGCGATACAGCATTTGGCGGCCCGTATTTCAGGAATACTTGACCCCGGTCGGTTTCATATCCTGGTTTAACCATGGTTTTAAACTCTTCGTTGACCGTTTTAATCTTTTCTTTATAGGCATTCCATGACTTTTCCGTGTTAAGCTGATCGCGCTGCACCCAGAACTGGTACAAAAAGGCTTGTAATGTTTCCAGGTCTTGCTGGTTCAGATTGTTTTGAATAAAGAGCTTCTCATTATTATTAGCAATCGGTTTCAGGGCCCTGATGTATTCCTTCAGTTGCTCTTCTTCTTCATATTGAGATGCAAATGTCTCATCGATATCCTCACTGGCTAAATCTGTAACATCAATCTTTACTGAAGGATTGCTTCTTTGGAAAAAAGTAGATTTTGAAGCAATGAGCTCGTTTTCCCGGTTAAATACTTCCATAACCAATTCATAGTTTCCTGAGGGAAGGTCTTCAATATCAAATTTATGAAAAAGCGAATGAACTTTCCGGCTATCCATTCTCCTGATTCTCAGATATTCTTCCATGGGTTGTCCTGTATACACCGGCTGCAGGTAATACTTGAGCAAGAATTTACCATCATCTCCTAAAACCTTGCTGGTATTATATAATTCATTATAAAAAATAATTTCTTTTTTGTTTTCAGGATAGAAATTGGAAGGGTAGGGCACCAGGTCATAGCCGCTTTTGGTTAGAATGCTTTCCTTTTCTGTGGATTTGTAGCTGTCTACCATTTGCATATCAGAAAATGCAATACGATCGGGAGAATAATCCACTTGAATTTTTTCAGAAGCTTTAAACGGTTTATTGCTGCTGTTTGCATCTGCTATGGATATTTCGAAATTGTACTCTCCACTTGGCAGCGCAAAACGTTTTTGCTCCAGCAAATGCTCATCCAGGTTAGCCGTATCTGCAACTTTAGGACTGTGCAAAATATACTTATCAAAAGCAACAATCTTATCTTCCTCTTTAAATTTCATTGTGATTTCCAGAGCGGCTTTAAACATCCCGTCATCAGTCTCAGCATACTTCACGCTGTTCGGGTTAATAGATAAATAGGTTTCTATATATGAACCGTTTTCTGTTGAGAAAAAGGTGGCATATGAAAGATGAGCCTGCAGGCTTTTAGCCATAGAAAATGGAACCAGAAGCATCATCGCTGCTATAAACAATAAACTCTTTTTCATCTTTTTAAAAATTTATTTCCTACAAAAATAATCATAACTCTGCTCATTTGCAATCAGAGCTTTTACGGAAAACGATTTAGGTGAAATACCGTATATTGCAGTTTCATTATTAAGTTCAGTTTAATACGTTTGTGAGTTTCTACGTTAGTGGGTTTGCAGGGTTGTAGGTTTTAAGTTACTAAGTTTGTCGGTTTTTAAGTTGGGGATGTTGTGTTCACGTGTTTAAGTGCGTAAGTGTTTAGGTGTTTAGGCATCTGATTTGGAAATGTTGCATATTAGCGATGGGACTGTA
>JBNJGK010000230.1:0-2614 GCA_051747665.1 Bacteroidota bacterium
TTCGAGCCCGATATTCTCCACAACAAAAAGAAAAAGGGAGGTCTTGATAAGAGATGCTCCTTTTTTTATTGCCTCCCATAAATTTTATTTCTACCAGGAAACTGAGCACCACAAAGCATCGCAGGAAGTTAACCTGGCAGATTAAACCGTTATACACCGGAAGTTATCGATGAAGACAGCTACTCTGAAATAAGGTTGTTGTTAACACAAGCTTCAGATATAAAAAAATCAAAAACCACGTTCTCAAGCAACGTTTTTATTAACTTTATCATCTTAAATATCAATAAGACATTTAATTAAAAGCAAGGAGAAAACCTATGACTTCATTGAAAACGACAGCGATATTTCTACTCGCAGGTATCCTTCTGTTTTCCTGCGAAAGCGAAAACACATCTCCCAAAGGAATCAAGGAAATTAAACTTAGCGCTACGGATAACTCTGTGGTGAACGCCAGCAATCAACTGGGATTTGACATGATGCAGGATATAGTGGCAAATGCAGAAGAACATGAAAACCTGCTTATTTCACCTCTGAGTATAAGTTATGCACTTAACATGACGCATAACGGAGCCAAAGAGGAAACCAAAACGGAAATGGCTCAGAGTATGAATCTCGAAGGCATCCCTCTGCCCGAGGTCAATGAATCCTACCGCCATTTAACAGAGTCGCTGCAAAACGCCGATAACAAAGTAACCATGGAAATCGCCAATTCAATATGGTACCGCGACACATATCCCGTAGAGGATGAGTTTATTCAGGTAAACCAGGATTATTATGATGCAGAAGTGAGTCCGCTTGATTTTTCAAATACGGAAGCGGCAAAGGAAACCATGAACAACTGGGTAGCCAATAAAACACATGATAAGATTGATAAAATTGTCGAATATATTGACCCGCTGGATGTGATGTTCCTGATGAATGCGGTGTATTTTAAAGGGCAGTGGAAGCATACCTTCAATGAGGATAAAACCGCTCAAAGGTCATTTTACCCGCGGGACGGTGAGATGATTCAGGTGCCAACCATGAATATTGAAAAGGATTTTCTATTCCTTGAGAATGACTTTTGCACCGGGGTGGAATTACCCTATGGACGAGGCAATTTTAGCATGGTTCTGCTGCTGCCGGATGAAGGCCAGCAACCGGAAGATATTATCAACAACCTGTCATCTGACTCGTGGGATAATTTGCTTAACTCCGCTGACACCACAGAAATACTGGTTTCCCTTCCCAAATTCAAATTTTCATACAAAAAGATGCTGAACCAAACACTGAAAAATCTTGGTATGGAAAAAGCTTTTGATGAAAATGAAGCCAATTTTGAAAAAATCAATCGTAATGGAGATTTATATATTTCCAGAGTAAACCACAAAAGTTTTATCGACGTCAATGAAGAGGGCACGGAGGCAGCAGCGGTTACTTCAGTTGGAGTATCTACAACTTCAATGCCCGACAATATAAATTTTAACAGGCCTTTCGTGTTTGCCATCCGCGAGCAATCAACAAATACAATTTTATTTAGCGGTATTGTTGAAAGGCCGGAATATTAGCCGTCTGTTTGATTTAGTGAATACCCCGGTGTTTTTTTGTGCTACTTTTGCACTTGCATGAGTAATGAGCAAGAACCATACATGATACCGACCAGCCGTGCCGAAATGGATAAGCTGGGCTGGGAGCAGGCAGATGTGATACTGTTTTCAGGAGATGCTTTTGTGGATCATCCAGCTTTCGGAGCCGCTGTGCTGGCCCGCATGTTGCAGTCTGACGGCTTCAAAGTGGCTGTAGTACCCCAACCTAACTGGCGTGACGACCTCAGGGATTTTAAGAAGCTGGGGAAACCGGCGCTCTTTTTCGGCGTCACCGCCGGAAATATGGATTCTATGGTCAACCATTATACCGCCAACCTCCGATTGCGTTCTGACGATGCCTACACGCCGGGAGCTAAAGCCGGTGCAAGGCCGGATTATGCTACAGTAGTATACAGCCGCATCCTGAAAAAACTTTTTCCTGATTCGCTTTTGTTCATAGGCGGAATTGAAGCCTCAATGCGGCGGTTTACGCACTATGATTACTGGAGCGATAAGCTGCTTCCGGGTATGCTTTGCCAGGCGCCAGCAGATTTGCTTTTTTATGGTATGGCAGAATATCCGCTTCTGTATGCGGCCCAAAATCTCAGAAAAGGAGAACCCCTTGAGGATTTAAAGCATCAAAATCAAACACAGTTTTTAGCTCGTAAAAAACCGGAAAGCAACGGGAATGTAGAATTTCTGTACTCCCATAAAAACTGTCTCAGGGATAAAACCCTTTTTGCCGAAAACTTTAAACGCTTTGAGCAAAATGCCAACGCCCTTGAAGGTAAAACACTCATCCAGGAGTGTGAAAAAGGATGGCTTGTAACCAACCCCCAGGAAGCGCCACTCAGCACTAAAAAGACGGATAAGGTATACAACCTTCCATATACCCGTCAGCCACACCCCCGCTATAAAAATTCCGGCGAAATTCCTGCTTTTGACATGATCCGGAATTCGGTAAACATCCATCGCGGTTGCTTTGGCGGATGCGCGTTTTGCACGATTGCCGCTCATCAGGGCCGGTGGATTAGCAGCCGGTCAGAAAA
>JBNJGK010000231.1:0-2608 GCA_051747665.1 Bacteroidota bacterium
CGCTTATATTTCAACCTTTTCGGGATGATGTCCCCGCCAAGCCGTTTACGGCGGTTTTCTTCATACTCGCTGAAGGAACCTTCGAAAAAGTAAGTGCTGGAGTTTCCTTCAAACGCCAGGATATGCGTACAAATGCGGTCTAAGAACCAGCGGTCGTGGGAAACAACCACAGCACAGCCGGCAAAATTCTCAATGCCTTCTTCCAATGCCCTCAGCGTATTCACGTCGATATCATTGGTAGGCTCATCGAGCAGCATTACGTTGGCTTCCGTTTTGAGGGTCATAGCCAGATGCAGACGGTTGCGCTCACCACCGGATAGCACGCCCACTTTTTTCTGCTGATCGGGTCCGGCAAAATTAAATCGACTAACATAGGCTCTGGCGTTTATGCTCTGACCGCCAATTTCTATAATCTCATGCCCACCGCTGATCACTTCATACACCGTTTTTTCCGGGTCAATATCGGCGTGACGCTGGTCTACATACCCAATTTTAACCGTATCACCGATTTTTATTTCACCACGATCGGGTTCTTCTTCGCCCATGATCATCCTGAACAGCGTAGTTTTCCCGGCACCATTCGGGCCGATAACACCTACAATCCCGGCTTGTGGTAAGTTGAAGCTCATGTTTTCGTACAATAAGGTATCGCCATAGCCTTTGGCCACATCCACAGCTTCTATGACCTCTTTTCCGAGTCTGGGGCCGTTGGGAATCGGGATTTCAACTCTCGACTCCTTCTCCTTAATATCTTCAGCCATCATGGCTTCGTAGTTGTTTAACCTGGCTTTGCCTTTGCTTTGGCGGCCTTTTGGACCTTTTTGTGCCCATTCAAGTTCGCGTTTCAGGGCTTTTTGACGCTTGCTTTCCTGCTTCTCTTCCTGTTCCAGCCGCTTCATTTTCTGTTCCAGCCATGAAGAATAATTTCCTTTGAAAGGGATGCCTTCACCGCGGTCGAGTTCAAGAATCCATCCGGCCACGTTATCGAGGAAATATCGGTCGTGTGTTACGGCAATAACGGTTCCCTTGTAATGCTGAAGGTGCTGCTCAAGCCAGTGCACCGACTCAGCATCGAGGTGGTTTGTAGGCTCATCAAGCAGCAAAATATCCGGTTCCTGTAAAAGAAGCCTGCACAAAGCTACGCGGCGGCGTTCGCCACCGGAAATAATGCTTACCGGCGTGTCGCCTTCAGGAGTGCGAAGGGCATCCATGGCTTGTTCCAGCTTTGAATCCAAATCCCACGCACCTAAGCGGTCTATTTCTTCCTGCACTTTCGACTGCCGCTCTATCAGGGCGTTCATTTTATCCGGATCATTCATCACAGCCTCATCCATAAAGCCTTCGTTGATCTTTTCATATTCTTCAAGTAAATCCACTGTTTCCTGAACTCCCTCTTTTACGATGTCGATCACCTTTTTATCATCATCCAGCTTAGGCTCCTGAGGTAAAAAACCAACTGAATAGCCCGGCGAAAAAGTCACATCACCCTGATACTGCTCATCCAGCCCGGCAATAATACGCAGCACAGTAGATTTCCCGGCTCCGTTTAATCCCAGAACGCCAATTTTTGCGCCGTAAAAAAATGAGAGATAAATGTTTTTCAGAATCTGTTTTCCTTGTGGTGTTTGCTTACTCACATCCACCATAGAAAAAATTACTTTGTTATCTTCTGCCATGTCTAAAAGTCTATATTATATTCTTGATTTTTTTTGCGAAATTAAGGTTTTCAGAAATATAATTTGTTTTTACAGGTGTAAACTTGATTACTTATTGATTGTAAAAACTCAGTTTTAAAGGAATTAAAAATCCAGTAGATAAGCAATACATAAGAATTAGATTCCCGCCCGACTGAATGATATCAGTCGTTCGGGCGGGTCTTGCCCATTGTTTCGCTTATAGGGCTTTAAAAATGGCTGCGCTTTTATAGCGCGAAACATGTGCTGCGAAATGACGGTATTTTACTGACAGACATGGAAAAAGCGCGCGACGACATATTTTAAACTTTTTTGGTGTCGTCGCGCGCTTTTTCATTGCTGACTACTAACGCCCCGTCATTCCGCTCAAATCACGAAGCGATAGCGGAGTGATGCAGAGCGGAATCTGTTTTTACAGATGCTACTTTTACATTAAATCCTTATAGGACTCTATGACCGGAAAACCGGATTTCTTCAGGCGTTTATATGATTGGTGTCCGCTGTAGAGTAAAACACAATCAACACCCAACCCGGCAGCTATTTCAGCATCATGAAGTGTATCACCCATCATCAGGATGTTATCAGGATTCAGCGCATATTTTTTTATCAGCTTTTCAAACAGATGCGCCTTGCCGTTTCCGTAGTGGTTTTCAATACCCTGAACCTGGTCAAACCATGATTTTACGCCATAATGTTCTGTTAGCTTGTGCAGCAAGTCGTTTTCCATGGCGCTTATCAGGAATTGTTGTTTTCCTTGATCCCGGAGCTTGTCAATTACATTTTTAGCGCCTTTTTGGATGGTAGCTTCATAAATATCATTTTGATAATAATCCATAAACTCAATGCCGATATCCCGGAAAGGATGTTTTTGAAAATCCCAGCCAATATTCCGGTAATATTCTTCTACCGGGAAA
>JBNJGK010000232.1:0-2530 GCA_051747665.1 Bacteroidota bacterium
CCTTGTTTTCACAGGAAATCCCCCAGAAAAGCACTCCGGCCACTGGTAGTAAGAGCAAGTATTTCAACAGATTTCGTTTATTTGATTGAGTTTTGAGTAACATTTTGAACCTCCTTTTTAGTGATAGTTTATTAAATGGATGGACCAGCGTGCTCAATGGAATTCCCGCGGCCTGCTTCAGCATGAGGTCCTGGTATTTATAATCAGTTGCTTTGCGGGACGTCTCCCGGTCGGCAATAAATTCATGATTTTCGTAGATAGCATATTTCAAAAGCCACACAAAGGGGTTAAACCACTGGAAAATTATGACCAGGTGGATCAGCAGCGCATCTACGCTGTGATGTTCCCTGACGTGGACTTGCTCGTGAGCCTTAATTTGTTCCAGGTCTTTTGGTGAATGATGTTCCCGGTTCAGGAAAATCATCCGGAAAAAACTGAATGAGTGTCCTTTGTCAACTAAAAATATGTTGCTTTGATCAGAGGCCTGCCTTTTGGCTTTTCGCTTTAAACGAAAAATGCTCACAAACCCGTAAAGTCCATGAATTAGGAAAAGAGCTATTCCGCCCAGGTAAACATATAACAGGGTTGGGATTGAGCTCTCTTCTGATGTGGCCTGCACCGGAACTTCTGCTACATTAAAAACAGGCATGGTAAAGGCTTGCGCACTAGTATTTACCGCAGAAGTACCTACCTGAATATCAATTAGCGGAAGTATGAAAGCCAGGGGTAAACTACTTAGCAATACAAAGCGATTGAGCGTGAAAAATGTTTCGTTGCGCAAAAAAGCCCGGTAGAAAAGATAAATCACAGCTAAGACAATCGCCGCCTCAAGGTGGTATGTGAGAAAATTATTCATTTTCTTTCTTTTTGCGTTCAATTTCCTGTTCCATCATTTCTTTTATCGCTTCCAGGTCTTTAACTGATACAGCATCATCTTTGGCAAAAAAGGAAGCCAGTTGTTTGTATGAGTTCCCGAAGTAGCGGCTCAGGAAGCCTTTCAGATAGCTTTTGCGGTATTCCTCGCGCGAAATAAGCGGGTAGTACTTATGTCCCCGGCCGTGGCTTTCATGTCCTACAAACCCTTTCTTTTGCAGGATTCGGACAATGGTGCTGACAGTGTTGTAAGCTGGTTTGGGTTCCTCCATTTGCCTTAGGATGTCGTTGACAAACCCTTCACCCAAATCCCACAGCTTTTGCATGATTTCTTCTTCAGCTTTGGTTAATTCTTTCATCGCTTTCAAATTTGAGGTTTAACTAAAATATTAGTTTAATGGAAAACAAAATTACAACTAAATATTTAGTTTCGCAACTCAATTGTGAAAAAATTCAGAATTTCAGATAAAAAATTTCATGATTATGAAGATATGAAAGCGAAAGGAATCCGTATCGCAAAATCAAGCGACCTAAGATTCACCTAAGCAAAATATACAGAAATGCAGAACTTGATGGCTTAACCGCCACTAAGTTTTCATCTAAAGCACAGCATCAGCCCGTTTATTCGGCCTTCTTATACCATTCTTCCGCTTTTTGGTCTTTATCCATACGTTTGTAGATATGCCCCAGGTAATTGGCATAACGCGGTTTGGGTTCGAGCTCATATAGTTTTTCGAAATAATCACGTGAGGTTTTAAAATCGGGCCAAATAACATCCCATGCTTCCAGCAATTTATTGTAATTCTCACGCGATCGGCTCTCATTGTAATCTTTCATCACTTTCATGTAAAGATCATCTGCTTTTTTGAAATACTTAATTGCATTCCATTCAAGCGCTGCAAGGTTCTCAGGTTCTTCATCCAGTATCTGACTGGCGAGCTCATTGCACTTTTCATCGTTTTCAAGCTTTTTATTGACCTTAAACCAGTCTTTTTTCATTTCCAGATCAGATTTTACCTGATCCGGGAGGCTTGGCCAAAGCTCCTCTGCCTTTGCCCATTGTTCACTTTCTACATAAGTTTCAAAGAGCCTAATGTTAATTTTGCGAATGGCTTCACCTTCAGGATATTTTTCATGATAGTTTTCCAGCGCTTCAATTTCCAGGGTAAGGTTATCAATGTTTTTATTTATCCGCGAAAGCAAAAGGTAAAGTTCCGGAGAGGCATATCCGGTGTTGTCTGCTGATTCGAGGTAATCTTGCGCTTTGTCTGATTGATCCAGCTCCCATGCGGCTTTTCCGGCTTTAAAATAAATGCTTGAATCTACTGTTTTCAGTTCTTGTTCCTTTTCATTAATGTGCTGTTCCCATTTAGATAATGCCGCTTCATAATTCCCTTCCTGATAGGCGGTTTCGCCTTCTTCAGTAAGTTTTGAAGTTGCGCAGGACTGTACAACCATTAAAGTTATAAGTATTGCTATAATCCGATTGATATACATGATTTTCTTCCTTTTAAGATTCGCAAAAATATGATAATTTTAGGTTTTGAAAGAAACAGAGCTTTAACTTTGTTTTTCAAACGCTATTCCCCTGTTTCATCTAATGTTCACTTAAAACCCCTTCCGCTTTATCTGCTCAATATTCTCTTTTTCGCGCTGA